>NZ_NFIY01000012.1:0-76878 GCF_002163455.1 Megasphaera sp. An286
CTTTGCGTGAGATTGTGGTGATTTCATTATACCAAAGAAGTTCCTTCTCTTTTTATATGTTCTTCACTTTTGTGCAGTAAAGTTTTCCCACAATTATTTTACACTAACCCAAGATGCGGCCCTGCGGCGCGCACTAAAAAGCGCCGCGTCAGTCCGACGCAGCGCTTTTGTTGATGAAATGAAATTTAGAATTTGTAGCCCATACCGACCTGCCAGCCTTCTACGTCATCATCGTAGTTATCCACGTCTACGCTGGCGCTGCGGTATTTTACATGAGCGTCCCAGCTCGACGTAATATCGTAGCCGACGCCGATTTCATAAGAATTAACGTCATCGCCGACGCCGACAGAAGCAAAGCCCTGCAGGCGGTCTGTAAGAGGCAGCTGGCCGCGGAGACCGAACTGATAACCATACGAATTCTTACCCGAATGCCACGTATCCGTGTCGACATAGGAGCCGCCGCCATAAATGGATAAATATGGCGCCAGGCGATAGTTGCCAACTACATAATGTTCGTTGATCTTATTTCCGTTATCGCCTTTCGTATAGTTATTAATATATTGAATATCCCATTTATCATTAAGGACATAGGTCAAATCGCCGCCGACAAAACGGCTTTCCGCACTGCGGCCGCCTTCTTCCTGGTCGAATCCATAGTTGACGTTTACCTTAAAATCGCCGGCTTCAGGATTTCGTATAGGCGCGGCGAACGAAACGGCGCTGACAGAAACAAGGGCCGCTAATACGCTGGCCAACACTATCTTTTTCACGGGAAACACCTCCATCGTGTACTCACATACTTCATCATATTATTTATATTATACTCTATTTGTCACGAAAAGGCAAAAAGAAGAAAGAGAAATCCTCATTCTTCTTTATAGCGCTCCAGCAATTCTTCTCCGGCCTGGATGACCTGGCTTAGAGGGATAACGGAAATGCCCTTGTATTTGCCTTCTTTAATAATTTTTTTCATGCTCTTGCCTACTTCGTAATGAGTCGTCGACTCCAATACGATAGCCCGATCCGTATAAGGCCCGTAAAATTTAGGATTGCTCGGCCCGTATAAAGCGACGAGGGGCACGCGCTGGCTTACGGCAATGTGCATGGGCCCGCTGTCGTTCGTAATAAACAGGGAGCAGCGCCTAATCGCAGCGGCCAGCTCGCCGATCGAAAATTTCCCCGTCCCTACGACAGGTTTGTGCCGCATCAGCGACACGGCTTCGCCGACCATCTCTTCGTCCATCGTGCCGCCAAAGAATACGCACGTATAGCCTTTATCGGCAAAGTAATCAGCGACAGCGGCGAACCGGTCAGGAGGCCAGCGTTTCTGGGGCACGGCGCTGCCGATGTTGAAGCCGACGAGCTTATCGCCCGGCCCTACGCCCTGGGACGCATAGAAATCATCGGCCGCTTTATCCCATGCAGGGCAGGTAACGAGCTGCAGGCCGTCGTTCCGGTAATCGTCGATGCCCAGTTGAACCAGCACGTTGAGATACATATCGGCGGCATGAAAATGGAGGCGGTCCAGCCGCGTATAGGTATCCATGAACGGCCGAAACAAAAAATGACTCATGCCGACGAACTGCTTCGCCTGGATGGCCGCCGCTAAAAACGATGTCCGTTCGTTAGGATGGAGATTTATCAAAATGTCGTAATGATTTTTGTGCAGCTCCCGTCCAATCCGCCACAGCGCGCCGACTGAATTGTCCTTGCCTTTTTTGTCGACAGTCACGATATGATCCACGTTCGGATTGTAGCGCACGACGTCGGCCACTTTTTCGTCAACGACGAGGGTGATATCCGATCCGTGAGCATGACGGCGCAGTACCTGCAGAAAGGGCGTAATCAGCACCAAATCGCCTAAATGCATTAAGAAGGTTACGATAATTCGTTTGTGACGCAAATTAATCATTATCTGCCTCCTTTACGATGTCCGTATATGTCTCCCAGACCCTGTCGACGGATATCTGTTTCATGCAGTCCGGGTCGTCGACGAGGGGCTGCTCCTGCGTCGCCGCCGACGTAGGCGAAATAATCATATGGATGTATTCGCTGCGGGCGCCGCCGTACGGCCCCGTCCGATCCGGACAGGTCGGGCCAAACAGGGCGATCAGCTCCTTCTTCAGGGCATTGGCAATATGCAGCGGCCCCGTATCGGCACTGATGTACAAGCGGGACATGCCAATAGCCGCCATGAGCTCGCGTAAACTGGTCTTTCCTGTATAATCAAACAGACGCGGCGACGCAACGCCTTCGGCAATGGCCCTCCCCTTCGGCACATCGTCGCCGCTGCCCAACAGGACGACGTTCATGCCACCTTGGACAACGCGGCGCAGAAACGCCTGCCAATACGGAACAGGCCATTCCTTTACGTCCCACCGCGCGCCGGGCACGACGGCAATATAAGGGCCCGTCATGCCATCGGCAGCAAATCGCCCTGAAAGCGACGCTTTTTCCGCGTCGACAGACGGAAGAGGAAATTCGACGCCGTCTACAGCGCCGCCTAAAGCGCGTACCGTATCCAAATACCGTTCGATGACGTGATCGAATTTATGCGTCCCCGTCAGCCCTTTGCTGACCAGAAAGCTGCCTTCGCGCATTTCCCAGTAGCCGTACTTTTCCTTCGCGCCGCTGCAGAAGGCGACGATCGCGCTTTTGGCCAGCCCCTGCAAATCGAGGCACATATCAAAATGATACTCGTGCAAGGTCCGGCGCAGCTCTTTCAAATAGGACAGCGATTTCAGCCCCTTCTTATCGATATACACGATGTCGTCGATATAAGGTTTGCCCGGCAAAACGGCGGAAAACTGCTTGTGCACAGCCCAGACGATGCGCGCGTCGGGGCAGTTTTCCCGCAGGGCGTACAGCGTCGGCAGGGCGTGCAGCACGTCGCCGAGAGAACTCATTTTGACGATGAGGATATTCTTATATGGTTTCACGGCATTTCCCTTCTTTTACGACCTTTCGGACAAAATCGAGCAGAGAACCGCCTTCAAATAAATACGACGGCACGCCGGCACGTTCGCCGCACTCCACGTCGCGGGGCATATCGCCGATCATAACCGACGAAGCCAGGTCAATATCCCAATCGGCTGCCGCCTGCAAAATCATGCCCGGCGCAGGCTTGCGCCAATCGCTCTGTTTATCGTAGGCCTTGACCGGCGCGCCTTCCAGATACGGGCAGTAATACACGGCCGTGACCTTGCCGCCGGCTTCTTCTATCTGCCGGCACATCCAGTCGTGAAGGCGCCGCACGTCTTCTTCCGTATAGTAGCCGCGGGCGACGCCGCTCTGGTTCGTCACGACGACGACGTCGTAGCCTTCCTTCGTCAGCCAGGCGACGGCTTCCTTCGCCCCGTCCATCCATTCAAAATCTTCTACGCGGCTTAAATAGCCCTTGTCGACGTTGAGGACGCCGTCGCGGTCCAAAAACACGGCCTTTCTCATTCGTAGTACCCGCCGCTCTTTTCGAGGATGCTGCAGTATTCCTTTACTGCTTCGTCGAGAAGGGTAAAGCCCCTGTCGTAGCCAGCTTTCATCAGCTTCTGCGTATCAGCCTGGGTATAGCTCTGATATTTTCCTTTGAGGACTTCCGGGAAAGGAACGTACTCGATATGCCCTTTGCCGCAGTAATCGATGATGCCCTGGACAAATTCGTTGAACGTATGGCCTACGCCGGTGCCGCAGTTGTAAATGCCCGACAGCTCCGGATGTTCCCAGAAATAAAATACGACGTTGACGACGTCTTTGACGTAGATAAAATCGCGAATCTGGCCGCCGTCCTCATAGCCCGCCGTACCGGCAAACAAGGTGATTTTGCCCGTTTCCTGCAGTTCGTTGTATTTTTGGAAAATGAGGGACGCCATGCGGTCCTTGTGATTTTCCTGAGGCCCAAAGACGTTGAAGTACCGGAAGCCTACGATCTGGCTCTTCGCCAAGGGCATGACGCGGCGGACGAAGCGGTCGAACTGCAGCTTGGAATAGGCGTAGGGATTGAGAGCCTGCTCGCACTGCGGTTCTTCGCGGAAGCCGTTCTTGCCGCTGCCGTAGGTCGACGCCGACGATGCATACAGGAAGGGAATCTTGCGCTGCATGCAGTAGCGCAGCAGGTTCTTGCTGCCTTCGTAATTGTTCTTCATCATATAGCGGCCGTCGTAGTTCATCGTATCGGAGCAGGCTCCTTCATGGAATACGACGTCAATATAGCCGCAGTCAAAGGTATCGTCGGCCATCTGCATGTCGAAATCTTCATAGTCCATGTAATCGTAGAACGAAAGGCCCTGAAGATTGCGGCATTTGCGTCCGTCCGTCAAATCGTCGACGATGAGGATATCGTCGATTCCCCGGTTATTCAGTTGTTTTACTATATTGCTGCCGATAAATCCGGCGCCGCCTGTTACGATTTTCATAGTTTACCCTCCTTCGCCAAAGAGGCGATTTTCTGTACTAATCCCGTCGTAGAATATCCTTCTTCAAAGGATATGATTTCTACGCGCTTTACATATTCCCTGCCGACGACCTCTTCGGCCTTATAGTCGCCGCCCTTTACGAGGATATCCGGCCGCAGCACGCTGAGCAGCTCTGCCGGCGTATCTTCCGTAAAAATGACGACTTCGTCGACGCAGCCGAGGGCGCTCAGCAATACGGCCCGGTCCTCCTCGTGGACGAGAGGGCGCGTTTCGCCTTTCAGCCGACGCACCGACGCATCGGAATTCAAGCCGACGACGAGATGCTGTCCCAGCATGGCCGCCTGCTGCAGATACAGGACGTGGCCGCGGTGCAGGATATCGAAGCAGCCGTTCGTAAAGACAACCGTTTCGCCCTGCTTCTGCCACTGCCGTATTTTTTCCGCCGTTTCTTCCCTACTCAGGGCCTTGTACGGAGCCCAGCGATTAGGATGCCATTCCTGCCACAGCTTCAGCAGCTCGCTGCGGTGAATCGGATAGGTCCCGACCTTCGTGACGACGATGCCTGCCGCCGCATTGGCAACCTGCAGGCTCGTGCGAATCGACAAATGACTGGCTACAGCCGCCAAAAACGCCGCGGCGACAGTATCGCCGGCGCCTGATACGTCGAACACTTCCTGAGCCGTCGCCGGATTGTTCCATACCTTGCCATCCTTGCGGATGACCGTAATCCCCTTTTCCGACCGCGTGACCATGATATGGGCGAAATCATACTGCTCATGGAGCCTGCGCGCCGCATCCACGACGGCCTGGCCTTCGTTAGGTATCTTCTCGCCGCAGCAGTCTCCCAGCTCCTTAATATTAGGCGTCACAAAATCAGCGCCGTTGTACTTGTGCCAGTCGCTGCCCTTCGGGTCGACGAGTATGGGAATTCCCGCCCTGCGGGCCCGTTCGATAACCAGCTGGGACATGCGATCCGTCAGAACGCCTTTTTTATAATCCGACAAAATCATGCCGTCTAAGCCCTGCGCGATGCGCTGATCCAGCCAGGCCGCCAAGGCGTCTTCTTCTTCCCTTTCAAAGGGGACGGCGTCTTCAAAATCCAGCCGTACCATTTGCTGACGCGAGCCGAGGACCCGCACTTTCGTCGTCGTCACGTGGCCCTTGCGCACGACCATCCCCGTGCCGTCGATGCCGGCGTCATTCAGCAGACCGCGCAGAAGAGCGGCGTTTTCATCGTCGCCGACTAAGCCGGCTAAATATACGCGGCAGTCTAAATTCGCCAGGTTGGCGGCAACGTTCGCCGCGCCTCCCAGGACCGACGAAATGCGGTTGACCTTATTAACCGGCACGGGCGCTTCCGGAGAAATGCGGTCCACGCTGCCGAAGACGTAACGGTCGACCATGATATCGCCGACGACGGCGATTCGCAGCTTCGGCAATGCATCGTTTAAAAAGTTATCAATATACCCTTCAGTCATACTTACTCCTCAATGTCATGCTGTTCTTCTACGGCTTCCTTCTTTTTCGTTCCCATCAAATGCTCCAGCTCGGCCATAAAGCTTTCCAAATCGGCAAATTTCCGGTATACCGACGCGAAGCGGATATAGGCGACTTCATCGATAGACTTGAGTTCGTCCAAGACCATTTCGCCGATTTTCTCGCTCGTGACTTCCTGAGCCAGAGAATTCCGTATATCCCGTTCTACGTGAGAAACGATGTCTTCCAGCTGCTGCCGCGTTATCATCCGCTTATTGCTGGCCCGCAGCAGACCGTTCAATATCTTGCTGCGGTCGAAGAGCTCGCGGCTGCCGTTGCGCTTAATGACGATGAGCGGCGATTCTTCCACCATCTCGTACGTCGTAAACCGCCGGCCGCAGCTCTGGCACTCCCGGCGGCGGCGAATGGCTCTGCCGTCGTCCGTAGCCCGCGAATCGGTTACTTTGGTATCGTCATGCTTGCAAAAAGGACATTTCATGATGTATTCCTCCTAACGCGCGCGCTGCGCGGGGAATTTTGAAAAAAAGCGGGTCCCTAAGGATCCGCTTTTTACTGTACTGCTTATCTCATCCACGTAGGAATTTCTACGCCGCCGGCATCTTTGGAATCTCCGGCTTTAAGTCCGCCCGCCTGTCCGAAGGAAGGAATCGAAGACGGTTCTTTGCCAAATCCAGTCGCAACGACAGTAATGCGAATCGAATCTTCCATATCCGGGTCAATAACGGAACCGAAGATGATATTGGCATCAGGATCAACAGCTTCGGCAACTTTTTCCGCTGCTTCATTGATTTCATACAAGCTGATATCCGGGCCGCCCGTGACGTTGAGCAGGATGCTCTGCGCGCCGTCGATGCCCATTTCCAGGAGCGGGCTGTGAATCGCGCTGTCGACGGCTTCGACGGCTCTGTTTTCGCCGGAGCCTACGCCGATGCCCATAATCGCTTCGCCCTGATCGGACATAATCGTCTTGACGTCGGCAAAGTCCAGGTTGATGAGGCCTGTCGTCGTAATCAAATCGGAAATGCCCTGCACGCCCTGACGGAGAACGTCGTCGGCTACGAGGAACGCGTCTTTGAGCGGCGTCTTTTTATCGATAATCTGGAGCAGCTTATCGTTCGGAATCGTGATGATCGTATCGACCTTTTCCTTCAGATAGGCCGCGCCCTTTTCAGCCTGTTCCTTACGGCGCTTACCTTCAAAAGCAAAGGGCTTCGTTACGACGGCGACGGTCAGCGCGCCCATTTCCTTGGCACATTCCGCTACGATAGGAGCCGCACCCGTGCCGGTGCCGCCGCCCATGCCGGCCGTGATGAAGACCATATCGGCACCCTGAAGGGCTTTGATGATTTCTTCCTTGCTTTCCAAAGCTGCCTGTTCGCCGACCTGAGGATTAGCGCCGGCGCCGAGGCCGCGCGTCAATTTTTCGCCAATCTGGAGCTTAACGTCGGCCTGCGATACTTCCAATACCTGATCTTCCGTATTCACGGAAATGAACTGCACGCCCTGCAGACCGCTTTCTATCATACGGTTGACGGCGTTGTTTCCGCCGCCGCCGACACCAATTACTTTTATATTTGCAAACTCTGCCATACTTCTGTTTCCTCCTTCAAATTCGTCAGCACTGCTATATATAGATAGGATTCTATATTATTTTACACTATATCGGAAAAATTATCTACATCTTTTTTTAAATCTTTCGGGCCGCTCAACGGCTCAGTTACGGGCTTTCGCCTGTCGTCAGCCCCCCTTGCCGGAGCAATCCGGCGTCTGGTTACTTACTCTTGACGGACGGAGCGCCGGGCGTCGTGTCGATATATTGAACCAGCAAATGGTTGCTGTCTACTTCCCGCAGCAGCTCGTCGGTAATGGCCGCCCGTTCGACGGGCTTATCGCCCTTGCCCAAGTGAACGGGCAGCGAGTCCGTCGTATAGGCAATGATATTGTCCGGATTGCCTACGTTAATTTCAGCCATATGTTTCAATACGTCCGGCGGCAAATTCTGCAAATATTCCAGGCCGGCCCGGAGGGCGGGATCGGCTATGGTATCCCCCAGCAGCAGCGTATCGACCTTTTTCCCAGTCATAATCGGCACGGATACGCCTTCTATCTGCGGCTCCAGCTCTATGACGACGCCGTCCTTATCCACGTAGGCAAAGCCGTACATCGTCATGACGATAGCAGCCGCCTTCCGCTCGGTCAGCGTCACCTGTATCGTCGCAGGGAACTGCCGTTCTACGACGGCGCTGCTGATGCGCAGATCTTTTTCCAGCCGATTCTTCAGCTCGTCCGGCGACAGCTGCACGACGTTGACGTAGCCCGGAACGCCGCCGGCCCGGTATATATCATCCGTCGTCAGCGTTTCATTTCCCTGAATGACCAGTGTGCCGAAGGGAACGGCGGCGAAGCGCAGAAAGACCCACAGCAGCAGGACGAACAGGACGATGCCGACAGCCGTCAGGCGTCCCTTGCGCTTCTGCTTCCGCTTTTTCTTTATCTTCTCGCGCTTTATGCGCCGCTTCCGACGGCGTGTTTCTTCTTCCTGCAGCTGCTGCCGCCGTTCGGCTTCGCGCCGGTTTCCGTACAAATCGTCCAGCGGATCATGCGCCAAATGGGGCGGCACGAACACGTCGCTCGTATGCTTAAACGCTGCCGCGTTGTCCGGCTTCCGCCGCGAAGTTGTATCCGATGTAAATTGGTAATTACGATAGTTTTCTTTCTTCATGCTACATCCTAACGTACTGTGCAGTTAAAACTTGCCGACAGAGGCTTCCAATAAAATTTTTTCGCACAAGTCTTCAAAGGACAATCCCATCGCGATAGCCGCGTCAGGCACGAGGCTCGTCGCCGTCATGCCGGGCACGGTGTTGATTTCCAGGACGAACGGTTCTCCCTGGCTGTTCGTCATGATGTCGACGCGGGCGACGCCGCTGCACTGGCACAGGTGGAAGACCTGCAGGGCTAAATCCTGCATTTTCTTCGTCAGTTCCGGCGAAATCGGCGCCGGGCAGAGATGCTTCGTCACGCCGGGCGTATATTTCGAATAGTAATCATACCGCCCCGTGCTGGGAACGATTTGAATGACCGGCATAGCCATGTCGTCCATGACGGCGACGGTAAATTCTTCTCCGTCGAGAAAGGCTTCGGCGATGATGGCCGGACCGTAACGGAAGGCTTCATCCAGAGCCGCCCGAATATCCGACGCGTCGCTGACGATGACCGTCCCGATCGTCGACCCCTGGGCCGACGACTTGATGACCACGGGCAGCGAAAAGCGACGCCCAATATCGTCAGCTATATAGTCCAAGCCCTGGGCCGAGAAATAATAGGCGAAGGGAGCCGTCGGAATACCGGCGCCCTGAAAAGCGCATTTGCTCACGACCTTACTCATGCCGACGGCGCTGGCCATGACGCCGGGACCCGTATAGGGAAGGCCCATCATTTCGCAAAGCCCCTGCAGCACGCCGTCTTCGCCGTACCGGCCGTGCAGGGCGTTGAATACGACGTCAATATTTTTTTCCTTAAGCGTCTCTACCAGCCGCTCCGGCACCAGTTCAATCGTCTCTACAGCGTAGCCTTTCGTCGTCAACGCTTTGGCAATAGCCGCGCCGGTATTGCGCGATACTTCTGCTTCCGACGACGGGCCGCCGACGACGACGGCAATTTTTTTCTGTTTCATCGTTTCTATAGTAGTGTTCATGTTTTTAATCTTATCCTTTTGCTTCCGCCAAGTATTGTTCTCCCACTTTATAAATGTCTCCGGCTCCCATGGTAATGATTAAATCCAGCGGCCGGGCATGTTCTTTCAAATATGTGACGACGTCTTCCGTATGGGGAATGTAGATGACGTCCTGTCCGGTCTTTTCGCGAACCTTATCGGCAATAAGCCGGCCCGTCACGCCCGGAATAGGATCTTCGCCGGCGCTGTATACGTCGGTCACAATGAGGACGTCGGCTTTAGCAAAGGCCGAGCCGTAATCTTCAAGAAGGAGCTGCGTCCGCGTATAGCGGTGCGGCTGAAACAGGCAGACGACGCGGTGCGTGCCCATGTCGCGGGCCGCCGTGAGGGTGGCGTTGATTTCCGTCGGGTGATGGGCATAATCGTCGACGACCCATACGTCGCCGGCAAAGCCTTTCGTTTGAAAGCGCCGCTTTGCGCCGTGAAAATGGGACAACGCTGAAGCTACCTGACTGAAGGAAATGCCGCAGCGCAGCGCCACAGCCGTCGTCGCCAGCGCGTTCAGGACATTGTGCCGTCCCGGCACGTTCAGCATCAGTTCGCCCAGCGTCTCGCCGTGAAACAGCACGTCAAAATACAGCTTGCCCTTGGCATAATGGAGATTCCGAGCCTGATAATCCGCCTCAGCCTCGATACCGTACGTCAGATACCGGCGCTGCAGAGACGGCGCCAGACGGCGGATGTATTCGTTTTCAAAGCACAGGACGGCCAGCCCCTGCTCGGCGTCCAGCTTCTGTATAAACTCCTTAAAGGCTTCGACGACGTTGTCCATGGAGCCGTAATGATCCATGTGATCGGCGTCGATATTGGTTACGACAGCGATATACGGCGACTGCTTCAGGAAGGTCCCGTCGCTTTCGTCGGCTTCGGCAATGACGTATTCGCCTTTGCCTAAAATCGAATTGCTGTGCAGGTAATCGACTTCACCGCCGATGACGATAGTCGGTTCCAGATGGCTTTCTTCAAAGACCTGGCCGAGCATGGACGACGTCGTCGTCTTGCCGTGCGCTCCGGCGACGGATATGCCCTTGCCCCAGGTCATGATATGTACCAGCGCGTCGGACCGATGTATCACCGGGATATGCCTCCGCCGCGCTTCTACTACTTCTGCATTCGTTTCGCGAATTGCCGAAGAGATGACGACGACTTCGGCATCCTGCAGATTTTCCGCCTTCTGGCCGATGCAGATGCGCGCGCCCTGTTCGGCAAATTTATCCGTAATGGCCGACCGCTTGAGGTCCGACCCCGATACGATATATCCTTTTTCTATGAAAACGTTGGCTATTGCCCGCATGCCTGCGCCGGCAATGCCGATAAAATGTACTTTTCGTACGTCGTTGAGATTGACCATGGTCTTACACATCCTTACTTTGCGCTGCTTCCCGTGCGTCGGCGCGCAATCGATAACGCCAGCTTCGCAATGTCGTGAGCGGCCTGAGGCCGGCCCAGAGCCTTGCTGGCCTTGGCCATGGAAGCTAACGCTTCCGGATCTTCTTTTAAATGAAGGATTTCTTCCAGCAAATCCTTACCGGTCAGCATCTTGTCCAGGATCATCTTAGCCGCGCCGCACATGACCAGGGCTTGGGCGTTGTACCGCTGATGATCTTCCGCCGCATAGGGGTAAGGAATCAAAATCGAAGGAACGCCCCGCACTGTCAATTCAGCCAACCCCACGGCGCCGGCACGATATACGGCCAAATCAGCCGCCGCCAACGCTTCCGGCATCTGATGCAGGTACGGTATAATACGGCTTCCCTCGCCGTACCGCCCTTTGCCGTCGATGCCTTCGAGCTGCTTGACGACGCGGTCGTACTCGTGGTCTCCCGTAATATGGAGAATCTGTATGTCCTTGACATCCTTAAAATACCGATGCACTTCAATCATGGCCGAGTTGATGCTGCGCGCCCCGCGGCTGCCGCCGGCGACGAGGAGCGTAAATTTATGCGAGTCCAGCCCCAGCAGGCTGCGCCCTTCTTCCTTGCTTACCGTCAAAATATCCTTACGGACAGGATTTCCCGTATACACGAGATTTTCTTTTTTCTTAAACCGGCCGGCCGCTTCCCTATATCCCAGGGCGACGCGGTTGGCAAACTTGCTCAAAATCAAATTGGTCACGCCGGGGATGACGTTTTGCTCCTGCACGAGCGTCGGAATGCCGCTCAGGCTGGCCGCCAGCAGCACGGGGCCGCAGACGAATCCGCCCGTACCGATGACGACTTCCGGCTTAAACCGATGAATAATGCGTTCGGCCTTAAATACGCTTCCCGCCGTCTTTCCCAGAGTCACTACGTTGCGGAAGGAAATGCGGCGTTCCAATCCCCGTACGTCTATGGTCACAAAAGGCAGTCCTTCTTTAGGAATCAGCGTATTTTCCAACCCTATCTTCGAGCCTACGTAGAGAAACTCCGTCGGCTCGATATCGGCAATAGCGCGGGCAATTGTTATTGCCGGATAGATATGGCCGCCTGTTCCGCCTCCTGAAATAATTACTCGACCCATGTTTTTGCCCCCTACCAGTCAAAAATAAATTCTATGGCTATATCGCGTTGACGATTCCCTTGAAGACCCGTCCGCGCTGCTCAAAATTATCGTACATGTCAAAGCTCGAGCATGCCGGAGACAACAGTACGGCCTGCGGCGCTTTGGCAATCTTACGGGCCATCATAATCGCCCGTTCCATGCTGTATCCGGCCCGGCGAATATCCTTGACGCCGGCCTTCTTCGCTTCCTGTTCAAACCGATCTGCCGCCGCGCCGATCAATATGATCGTATCGACCTTTTCTGCGGCCAATTTCATAAACTCGTCGAGAGGCGTCATCTTATCGTAGCCGCCGGCAATCAAGACCAAGTGTCCCGAAAACGCTTCCAGCGCTTTGATAGACGCGTCGGTATTCGTTCCTTTTGAATCATTGTAATAGGTGACGCCGTGAATTGTGCGCACTTTTTCCAGACGGTGCTCTACGCCCCGGAACGATTTCAATACGCCAGAGATCACGTCGAGAGGCACGCCGGCGGCGTAAGCCAGCAGCGACGCAGCCAAACAATTTTGAATATTATGCTTGCCGAATAAATGAAGTTCGTCTTCCCGGCAAATGAGCGTATCCTGGCCGTCCATGCGGAGGATAAGCTGCCCGTCCTGATAAAACGCACCAACAGGCACTTCGCCCTGCGTGGAAAACCAGACGACGCGGCCCGTCATGTCCGGAGCCATGGCCCTGACCAGCGGGTCGTCGTAATTCAGCACAGCCGTATCGTCCCCATCCTGATTGCGGAAAATGCGCTTCTTCGCTTCGGCGTAGGCTTCCATCGTATGATGGCGGTCTAGGTGGTCCGGCGTAATATTCAGGACGACGGCCGCTTTAGCCTTCATCGTCTGCGTAAATTCCAGCTGGAAGCTGGACAATTCCGCTACGACGACGGCTTCCTTCGGCAAATCTGCCGCCTGCTCGGAAAGGCCGATGCCGATATTGCCGCCGACGACAGTCTGACGGCCTGAGGCCTTCATGATTTCCCCCAGCAGGGTCGTCGTCGTCGTCTTCCCGTTCGTACCCGTCACGCCCAATATGTCGGCATCGGTTACGCGGCAGGCTGTTTCTACTTCACTCCAAACGGGCAAACGGCGCGACAGCGCTTCTTTCATAATGGGAATTTCCGGAGAAATAACCGGCGACGGCACGACGATGTCCACGCCGTCCAGCAGCGAATTTTCCTGGCTGCCGAATACGAACTTGACGCCGGCACGCTGCAGCGCCGGCCACGGCTCTTCCGTGCAGTCGATGTCCTTTTTGTCATTGAGAATAACTGCGCCGCCGTGACGGGCCAAGGCCATCGATGCGGCCCGGCCGCTGATACCTGCGCCGATGACCAATATTTTTTTTCCAGAAAAATCCATTATGCTCATTTGCCAACACCTGCTTTGTTCAGATAATATGAATACCCTCTATTTGCACGATAAGACGACGATAATCGCCAATATCGCCATGAGGGCGGAAAAACTCCAAAAAACGGTAACTACCTTTACTTCGCTCCAGCCAGACAGTTCAAAATGATGATGAATAGGGCTCATTTTGAATACGCGCACGCCCCGCGTCTTAAAGGAAACAACCTGAATGATAACCGATAAGGCTTCAATGACGTATAATCCGCCTGCCAGAATGAGAAGCAGCTCCGTCTTCGTCAAGATAGCCATCGCCGCCAGCGCCCCGCCCAAAGCCAGCGAACCTGTATCGCCCATAAACATCTTGGCCGGGTGCTGGTTATAAAACAGAAAGCCCAGGCAGGCGCCGGTCAAGGCCGCGCTGAACACGGCGAAATTGACGTATCCCAGCGCTACGGCAATGACGACGTAGGCCACAGACGTAATCGCGCAGGAACCGGCCGCCAGGCCGTCCAAGCCGTCCGTCAGGTTGACGGCATTGCTGGCTCCGACGATCATGACAAACACAAAGATATAATAGAAGAATCCCAAATCGATCGTAATCGACGTGAAGGGAATCCAAAGAGTCGTAGGAAATTGAAGGAATTCCTTTAAAATGAAGCAAAATACGGCTGCCATAACGAACTGGCCGAGCAATTTCTGCTTGGCTGTCAGCCCCAGATTACGCCGTTTCACCGCTTTGATGCTGTCGTCGAGGAATCCGATGACGCCGTGTCCGAACGTCAGAAACAAAGCCAGGCCCTTGCGCAGATCCGACGGATTGAATACCAGACAGGAGACAACCAAAGCGATCAGAATCAAGATGCCGCCCATCGTCGGCGTCCCGGCTTTATACTTATGGCTCTGCGGGCCTTCTTCCCGTTCAGATTGGCGGGCATGGAATTTCTTTAACTGCCCGATAACCGGCTTGCCCAGCACTAAGGCGATGACCAGGCTGACGGCGAATCCAAATATCAGCGTATTTAACATTCACATGACTTCCTTTCGAAATATGACAGTATTTTTTCCATGGCAAACCCGCGGGACCCTTTCAGCAGCACCGTATCACCCGGCTGCAGCAGTTCTTTCAGGCAGGCGGCGCATTCGTCATGCGTCGCGGCCGTGTAGACCTGCTTCATGCCGCCTTCTCTCGCCGCGCAGGCAATATATCCGGCCAGCTCGCCCATGGTAATGAGGACGTCAATACCCGACGAGGCGATCTCCCGGCCGATGGCTTCATGTTCTTCCCGGGCCCAATCGCCTAATTCCAGCATGCCGCCCAATACGGCAATTTTCCGGCCCGTCGTCAAGGCGCCCAGAGAACGGATAGCCGCGCTCATGGAAGCCGGATTGGCGTTATAGGCGTCGTTGATAAACGTATACGGCGCCAAGGAAATCAGCTCTTCCCGCATGGGCACGCCTTTATACGCCGCCAGGCCGCGCCGGATTTCTTCGGCCGAAAGGCCCGTCAAGCAGCCGACGGCAGCCGCAGCCAATCCGTTATAGGCGTGGTGGCGGCTGATTGCCGGAATCTGCGCCGCGAAGACATCGCTGCCGCAGTGGCAGGTGAAGGTTACGCCCTGCTCGCTTACGGCTATCTGCTCGGCCCAGATATCGTCGCCCGCCTCGGTGCCGTAGGTCAGCACGCTGCCGCGGCATAGGGCGGCCATCGGGGCTACGAAGGAATCGTCGGCATTCAATACGGCCGTGCCCTTTTCGTCAAGAGCCAAAACAAGCTCGCTCTTCGCCTTGGCGATGTTTTCCTGCGACCCCAGGAGTTCAATATGGCTCTTGCCGACGTTCGTCACGACGCCGATAGTCGGCTCGGCAATGGCCGCCAGCTCGGCAATCTGTCCCAAGCCGCGCATGCCCATTTCGACGACGCAGGCTTCGTGCCGTTCCGTCAGCTGCAGCAGCGTGCGCGGCAGGCCGATTTCGTTGTTGAAATTTTTTTCCGTCTGCAGCACGTCATATTTCTGCGACAGGACGGAGGCAATCATATTTCGCGTCGACGTCTTGCCGACGGAGCCCGTTACGGCTACGACGGGAATGGAAAAACGGCGGCGATGGAAGCGGGCCAAAGCCTGATAGGCCTTCAGCGTATCGTCTGCGACGAAAACAGCAATGCCGTACTCTCTGTATTCGTCCCGCATTTCGGACACGATAACGCCGGCCGCGCCCTGCTGCACGGCTTTGCCGACAAAATCATGACCGTCAAACCGCTCGCCCTTGAGGGCTACAAACAACGCGTCCCTGCCGATGACCCGCGTATCCGTTTCCACGCCGGAAAATAAAGTCTTTTCGCCGCTGACGGCGACAGACGCTCCCGTCGCCTCTTGTATTTCTGTCTTCGTAAAGGAAGCCATTTTCTTATCGCCCCTTTAACGCCAGCACGGCCTTGCGCGCTTCTTCGCGATCGTCGAAGTGAATCGTGCCGTCTTTTAAAATCTGATACGTTTCATGACCCTTGCCGGCAATAACGATGATGTCGCCGGTCTGCGCCAGTTCGACGGCTCTCTGGATAGCCGACCGGCGGTCGACGATGACTTCGTGATGCTGGCCCGGCTTGAGCCCTTGCTTTACGCCGGCTTCCACTTCAGCGACAATGGCATCGGGGTCTTCCGAACGGGGATTGTCCGACGTGACGATGGGAATGTCGGCGTGTTCCGCCGCAATCTTGCCCATGATGGGGCGCTTCGTCCGGTCGCGGTCGCCGCCGCAGCCGAAGACGGCTAAAATACGGTTCGGATGCATGGCACGAGCTGTCGTCAAGGCCTTTTCCAGGCTGTCCGGCGTGTGGGAATAATCGACGACGATGGCAAAATCCTGACCGGCTTCGACGAGCTCGAAGCGGCCTGCTACGGAGTGGAAGGTCTGTATAGCGCTGTCGATGATTTCCGTATCGACGCCTTCAGCATGGGCCGCGCCGATAGCCGCCAGCGTATTATATACGTTGAACAAGCCGGTAATATTCATATTCAGATGGACGCTGCCGAAGGGCCCGGTTACGTCGAAGGACGATTTCTTCAATTCGACGTTCAGATTCGACCCTCTCAAGTCGGCTTCTTTTTCTACGCCATAGGTCAGGACCTTGCACTGGCAGGCTTTGAGGATATCCTTGGACCACGGGTCGTCGATGTTAACGATAGCCGTCTTATTGTCCTTGACATGTTCGCGGAAAGACAAGCCCTTGAACAACTTGGCCTTAGCGGCTACGTAGTCTTCCATCGTCTTGTGAAAATCGAGGTGATCCTGCGTCAAATTCGTGAATACGGCCGTATCGAATTCAATGCCGGCCACGCGGTGCAGGGCCAGGGCATGGCTCGATACTTCCATGACGACGTGGGTCATGCCCTTTTCGTACATGAGCGCCAGGAAGCGCTGCAGCTCGACGACGTCAGGCGTCGTATTGTGAATAGGCAGCTCTTCGTCGTCGATGAGGGCGTGAATCGTGCCGAGAACGCCGACATGATGGCCGGCGGCCCGCAGAATGTGGGCGATGATATGAGTCGTCGTCGTCTTGCCGTTCGTGCCGGTTACGCCGATCATGCGCATCTTGCGGCCGGGATAATCATAAAAATAGGGAACCATGTCTTCCAGTGCATGATGGATATCCGGCACCCGGATCTGCACGGTGCCCTTAGGCAATTCCAAATGCTTCGTCGTCAAGACGGCGACGGCGCCTTTTTCCACAGCCTGGACGGCAAAGGAAGCGCCGTCGACGTGAACGCCGGAAATGCACACGAATAAATTGCCCGGCTCGATTTCCCGCGAATCAGCGGCGATGCCCGTAATCGGCGTTTCTACGTTGCCTTCTACGTTGTATATGCCCTTAATTTGCTTGCAAAGTTCACTTACTGTCTTCATCCTCAACATCCTCCTCGCAATCTGTTATGTATACGTAATCATTTCTATTAAAGCAAACAACAATAGCAGCCTTGGGTAAAGGCTGCTGATGTCATCATATTATCGGCCTGTATGGGCTGCTTCCTTCTGAGGCTCGGACGACTGGCCGCCGTACAGCACATACGTCGGCGCAACCATGCCCAGCTGTTTCGTAGCGACCGTATATATCCGTTCAGGTGCTTCCAGCTTAGCAATATCGACGCGCAAGTTCTCATTTTCACGCTGCAGCGCCTGCACCTGTCTTTTTTCATTCATCAGCGCATAACCATAATCAGTTTTAGCCGCAGATAAGGCAATATATGTCAGCAAAAAAAAGCAAATCAGCCCTACTACCGACAAGGTACGCAGGATAAGGCCCGAAAAGTTTCTGTCGGCCGGAACTGCCTCCTGCCTCTGCTCTGCATACCGTATGTATCCTGCTTTTCTGGACAACATATTATATCACATCCATTCGACGAATTACTACCAGTACCTTGTAAATATTATTTTCGAATTCCGACGCGCAGCTTGGCGCTCCGGGCACGCGGATTCTGCTCCAGTTCTTCCGGAGACGGAGAAATAGCCTGCCGCTTCGCTTTCAGTATGGCCTTATGATGGCATGTGCACACGGGAATATCGGGCGGGCAGATGCAGTCCGTAGCCAATAATTTCAGCGTTTGCTTTGTAATGCGGTCTTCTAGCGAATGGAAGGTGATGACGCATATATGTCCCCCGGGCTTAAGCCGGTTGGCCGCGCTTTCCAGCGCATTGCGCAGAATGCCGAGTTCGTCGTTGACTTCGATGCGGATGGCCTGAAAGGTCCGCTTGGCCGGATGGGGGCCGTCCTTTCGGGCGCCGGCGGGAATAGCCTTTTTAATAATCGAGACGAGCTCGCCAGTCCGCTCAATGGCCTTTTCTTTGCGGGCGGCGGCGATAAAGGAAGCAATGCGCTTGGCCCATCGTTCTTCGCCGTACTCCTTAATAATGCGGTATAATTCGCCTTCGCTGTACGAATTGACCACGTCGTAGGCGCTTTTGCCGCGGCTGCGGTCCATGCGCATATCCAGCGGGCCGTCCTGCATGTAAGAAAAGCCCCGTTCCGGCGTGTCGAGCTGATAACTGGATACGCCTAAATCAAACATGACTCCGTCGACGGCGTCGATTCCCAGCTCGTCGAGGACGTCGGACAGCTGGCTGAAATTGCGCTGCACCAGAATATGACGGCAAGCCGTATCTTCCAGCCGCTTCGTCGCCGCGGCGATGGCGTCGGCGTCCTGATCGAGGCCGATGAGCAAGCCGTCGTCGTTCAGCCGCTCCGCCAGCGCATGGGAATGGCCGCCGCCGCCGAGGGTACAGTCTACGTAAACCCCGCTGGGATTTCCTATAAGATTGTCAATCGTTTCCTCGCGGAGAACGCTAACATGATGAAACGCCATAATACCTCCTAAAACTCAATATCCAGAGATTCGTCCAGACTTTCGGCGATCTCTTCCATATCTGGCACGATCTTGGCCGCATATTCTTCGTACGCCTCCTGGGCCCAGATTTCTATTTTATCGCCCGTCCCCAGTATGGTCACGTCCTTTTTCAACTGGGCGTACTCGCGCAGCGTCCCCGGAATCAGAATGCGTCCCTGCCGGTCAAATTCAACTTCAGCGGCGCTGCCGAACAAAAAGCGCTTGAAAGCCCGTACATTTTCCTTCGAAGCCTTCAGCTTTTTCATGCCGTTGGCCAAATTGATCCACGCTTCCATCGTATACACGGAGAGACAACCTTCCAGTCCACGGGTGACTACGAAGGAAGATCCCAATTCGTCGCGGAATTTCGCAGGCAGGATCACGCGGCCCTTCGCATCGATCGTATGCGAATATTCCCCCATGAACATCTTGTCGTCATCTCCTTCCCGTCGCTTTCACTTTTCACCACATTTTACCACATTTCAACACCTCGTGACAACAAATATCAGCCCATTCGCGGGAACTATATATAAAAAATCACCATGCAGGCTGCATGGTGATTAAAAAGAATAGGTACAGATTCATATTATATTGGGTTTATACGGCGCAAATAGCCTGCATCACATCGTCGTCTACGACGATGTCCTCCTGCCGCAGCGCCGTCAAATCGCAGCGCCGCGCCAGCTCTTCCAGCGGATACCGAGCCCGTTCGGATACCAGGCCTCCTTTGTACGCCAAATAGGATAGTACGCTGTCGCGGTCGGCTCCGCCATCCCGCAGGCTCTCTATCGTAATGCCCTGCTGCCGCTTCGACAAACGGCGGCCTTCTCCGTCGATCAGCATGGGCACGTGAGTGTACTGCGGCGCAGGATAGCCGAGGTATTCGATGAGCCAAATCTGCTGCGCCGTCGACGACAGCAGGTCGCGGCCCCGCAGGACGTGGGTAATGCCCATCATCCCGTCGTCGACGGACACGGCCAGCTGATAGGCATACAAGCCGTCGGCACGACGTACGACGAAATCGCCGCAGGCCCTCGGCAAATACGCTTCCTGCCGGCCATACACGCCGTCGCAGAACGACACGGCGGCTGGTGGCACGTGGACGCGCCACGACGGGTCTTTCTTCATCGCGGCCCGTTCCGCCGCCGTCATGCCGTAGCAATGCCCGTCGTACACGCTTCGTTCGCCGGCGTGGGGCGCGCCGATGGCCTGCAATCTGGCCCGGCTGCAGTAGCAGGGGTACAGCAGGCCGCCGCGCTGCAGTGCCGACAGCGCGCCGTCGTACAGAGCATATCGTTCCTGCTGCATATACGGCCCAGCCGGGCCGCCCCTGTCAGGTCCTTCGTCCCAGGTCAGCCCCAGCCACTGCAAGTCCCGCATCAGGGCCTCGGCAAATTCTGTTTTCGACCGCTGCTCGTCGACGTCTTCCATGCGCAGGACCAGCGTGCCGCCGGCCTGCCGGACCTGGAGCCAGCACAAAAACGCCGTCCACGCGTTTCCCAAATGCATGTATCCCGTCGGGCTGGGCGCAAAACGACCTCTCATAGGACCACGACCTAATCAGGCAGCGACACGAGATTGCCGAACAAGCTCGCCTCTTCGCGGATTTTCCCTTCGCCGCCCATGACGCAGAGATTGCCGTCCGCCATGACCGAGCGAATCAGGGGAGCCAGGGCCCGGATATCGGCGGCCGTCGTCGCCAGCAGCTGGTCCCGGCGTTTCTGAGCTACGTCCGGCGTCGTCCCCGTAAAGTAGCGGTTCATGGCTTTATCGCCGCGCAGGGACGGCGTAAGGGGCACGTCGATGCGGCTCAGCGTGCCGATGACGTATTTCGTCATTTCCCGTTCAGACACGTCGAAGGTTTCCAAATAATCGGCCAGCTCGTCGTAAGCCTGAACTGTGCTGCCCAAATTCGGGTCCCGATAGGAGCAGAATACCATGTCGCCGTTGTCGTAGAATCGGGTAAAGGCGCCGTACGCGCCGCCCTGCACCCGTATCTTCGTCCACAAATACCCGTACTGCAGAATCGTGTCCAGCACCATGAGCGAGCCGGCGTAGGTGTACCCGTGGTCGCGGAAGTTGCCGCCCTTGGCGACGTACTGCACCGTGCCGCTGGTCATGATGCCTTCGTTCTTTTGTTCCATGACGAAATCGCACAGTTCCGTCCGGCGTTCCCCCTTGGGCATGGCATCAAGCCATTGAGGCAATGCGGCTGCGGCGGCTTTCTTTTCGTCGTCGCTGCCGGTAATTTCGATCGTCAGGCCGGCGCGGACGAAGATCTTCTTCATGACGGCCTGCAGTTTAGCGGCTACTTCGCCACAGGTTTCGCTGATGTTAGCCGCTACCTGGCTGATAAACTGGTAATAAGAAAATTCTCCGGCATTGCAGAACGCTTCGACCGGCGACGTATAGGACAAGACACGATGCATGACGATGATATGGCCGCGGCGGAAGGCGTCCATATCCCAGCCGGCCTTCGTTTCTTCAATCAGCTCGATCAGCCGTTCCTCGTTCGTAAAGACCGTATCGAGGGAAATTTCCTTCAGCAGGCCGACGAGTTTGTCGATATGCTGGCTCAGGACTTTCGCCTTGAACTTGAATACGGGAACGTAATTCTTGTTGTTTTCCCGATCCGAAAAGGCCGAAACGGTGCTGTCGATACCGCCCGTATGCAAGTCTATCAAAGATGCCAATTCGCCGTAGCCGTGAGCTTTCGTATCCAAGTCGCCTAAGATATCGCTCAGCAAGTACACGTAGGGCAGCTCTTCCGCCGTAATGCCATGAAGGTCAAAATAGGCGTTGACATAGGTAATGCCGTTCGTCACGTCGGGGACGTGGCAGAGATGGACGGAGCCCATCGTTTCTTCATGCATGACGATCTGCTCTGCCTTATGCTCCAAGTCGTCCCGCGAAAGAGTCGGAATGGACAGCAGCGCTTCCGGCGAATCCGGCGTCGCCTGCCGTTTTTTCAAGGCTTCCGTCGCCGCCATGATGCCGGCAATGTCGTCTTCCGTCAGCGTCGCCTTATAGGCCGCCAGCTTTTCCGCCAGCTCGGCGTCGTGCCGTTCCGTTAAGCCCGGTTCCGGCACGAGGGAAATGAGGGCGTAATATGTATTATCTAAGACGTATTTCTGCAAAATACGTTCATAATAGCCCGTTTCTATGCCGTCGCGCAGAACCTTCAGGGCCCCTTCATAGGCCAGCGGCGCTAACGGATCGCCGTCATAGAGCCACGAATCCATGCAGCGGATGCCGTAAATCAGTCCCTTGGGACGGCCGGCAAAATCGGCTTCGCGGAGTGTAAATTCGATGCGGTTCAGCGCGCCCTCCAGCAGCGTCTTGTCGATGCCTTCCTTCACCATATCGCCCAGTACGCGGCGGACGACAGGCAGTATCTTATTCTGCTTGTCCGGGTCGGAGCCGTTGACGGAAATCCCCCACAAGGGCTGAAGCAATCCGTCCTGGAAGTCGCCGGAAATATCCTTGCCTACACCGGCGTCGACGAGGGCTTTTTTCAACGGCGCAGCCGGCGACAACAGCAGGACGTACGTCAGGACCTTGAAGGCCAGGCCCAGCGTCGGGTCCAACGCGTCGTCGACGACGTAGGTCAGGCTGTGCAGCGTCTTGTGCTCCGTTTTTTCTTCCTTGGCAATGCCGTACGGATAGGTCTTGACAACGGACGGCACCGGGGCCTGACGGCCGATAGCCGAGTCGATCTGCTCCTTCGTAAACTTGCTCAGGTATTCGCCGTCTATGAAGGCCAGCGTTGCGTCGATATCCATGTCGCCGTACAGGAAGATATAGCTGTTCGACGGATGGTAATACTTGGCATGGAAGGCTGCGAAGGCCTCCTGCGTCAAGTTGGGAATATCATCGGGGTCGCCGCCCGATTCGACGCCGTACGTCGTATCCGGGAACAAGTTCTCCATGACCCGCCGTTCGAGCTGCGAGTCGGGAGACGAGAACACGCCTTTCATTTCATTATATACGACGCCGCAGTACGTCAAAGGCGCGTCGGGCGATTCCAGCTCGTAATGCCAGCCTTCCTGCATGAGAACCTGTTCGTCCGTCAGCATATTCGGGAAAAAGACGGCGTCCAGATACACATCCATCAGATTTTTGAAATCGACGGCATTCCGGCTGGCTACGGGATACATCGTCTTGTCGGGAAAGGTCATGGCGTTCAGGAACGTATTCAGCGAGCCCTTGACTAATTCGACAAAGGGTTCCTTCAGCGGAAATTTCCGCGAGCCGCACAAGACGGAGTGCTCGCAGATATGGGGCACGCCGGTGCTGTCCGACGGCGTCGTGCGGAAGGAAATGGAAAATACCTTGTTATCATCTTCATTTTGAATATATAACACCCGCGCTCCCGACTGAAGATGCTCCATTTCATAGGCCTGGCTTTCCAGCTCCTTGACGAAGACCGATCGGGTTACGCGAAATCCATGCAGCCCAGTCCCTGTTTCTAATTTCATCAACATTCCTCTTTTCTCTGTTATGATTGCAACACTATATTATTGTAAAATAAGGGCTTCTAACTCCGCTACGGAAGAAACGAAGAAATCCGGCGGAAACTGCCGCCGTTCCTCCTCGTTGCCGTAGCCGTAGCCGACGACGATGACCGGCAGGCCCGTTTCGCGGGCTCCGCAGACGTCGTACTGCCTGTCGCCGACCATGACGGCCCGTTTCGCCTCGTCCGGGCCGATATGCTGCAAAATGCGGCGAATAATATCAGCCTTCGTGTCCGTGCCGCCTACGGCCGGGCCGGCAATCATTTCGACGTACGGCGCGATGCCGAATTTTTCACAGATAGCCTTGGCGTGAACCTCCGGTTTGGACGTGGCAACGAAGGAGCGTACGCCCCGTTCCTGCAGGCGCTGCAGCATGGGGACGACGCCGTCGAAGGCCCGGTTTTCAAACTTGCCTATCGTGCTGTAGCGCTGCTGGAAATGAGCGTACGTTTCCCGCGCCTTTTCCTCGGAAAATCCAAAGGTATCGCGAAACGTCGTGACCAGGGGCGGCCCGACGATAATATGCTGATCCAGCCGGCCTTCCGTCGTTTCGCCCATCTGTATGAGGGCATATTCAACGGACTTGATGATTCCTTCCTTCGAATCAGTCAGCGTGCCGTCTAAATCAAATAAAACGGATGTATACATACAAAACCTCCTAATAGTTTCCAATCAGACCATATATACTATATCATGTTTGCCATTGCCGTGCTAGAGGGCGGCCCGCCTGCAGTTGCTTCGCGCCGGAAAATGAAGTACTATACTATATATACAGTTTAAACTTATAAGGAGGCGATACGCCGTGACAGAAGAAGAAAAAATTTTCGCCGGATATATCTTCAACAACCGCTCGCCGGAACTGGTGGCGATGAAGCACAAGGCCCACAGCGCCTGCCTGCGCTTCAACCAGATGGATGAATACGACCTGCAGCGCCTGCCTATCGTCAGGGAGTTTATCGGAGCCATTGGAAAGGTGTATTACTTCCAGGGACCCATTCAATTTAACTACGGCTGCCATACCTTCATCGGCGAAAATTTCTTCGCCAACTTCAACCTCACCGTCATGGACGACGCCCGCATCTATATCGGCGACAACGTCTGCTTCGGCCCCAACGTATCGCTTATGGCGACGAATCATCCCCTCCTGCCGCAGGAACGGCTCGGCCTCGACGACGAAGGGCGCATGACCATGGCCGAGTACGCCGAAGACATCCATATCGGTCATAACGTCTGGCTGGCCTGCAACGTCACCGTCCTAGGCGGCGTGCGCATCGGCGACAACGTCGTCATCGGCGCCGGCAGCGTCGTCACCAAGGACATTCCCGACGGCTATCTGGCCTACGGCAACCCCTGCCGCCCCGTACGCAGGATCACGGAACAGGACAGCCAACTACGCCGCATGCTGTCGGAAGACCGGGAATATTTCAAACATAATTTTAAACTGTAATACCCTCATCCATACATAGGAGGTACGACGATGAAACTCATGATTGCTTCAGACATACACGGCTCCGCATACTGCTGCCGCAGATTGCTGGATGCCTTCCGCCGCGAGGAGGCGCAGAAATTAGTCCTGTTAGGCGATATGTTATATCACGGCCCGCGCAACGACTTGCCGGAAGAATACTGTCCCAAAGACGTAGCAGCCATGCTGAACGCCGAAAAGGACCGCATCCTCTGCGTACAGGGAAACTGCGACGCAGCCGTTGATCAAATGGTGCTGGAATTTCCCATCATGGCCAGCTATGCCCTCCTCTATTTAGGAAAGCGGACGGTCTTCGCAACGCACGGCGACGTCTTCAACACGACAACCCCGCCTCCCCTCGGCGCCGGCGACATCCTGCTTCACGGCCACACGCACGTGCCGGCCTGGGAGGCCTTCGGCAGCGGCAACCTATACCTGAATCCCGGCTCGATTTCCCTGCCCAAGGAAAACACGCCTGCTGGATATATGATCATGACGGCCGACGAATGCCAATGGAAAACCATGGACGGAAGCGTGTACCATACCCTGACGTTGTAAAATCGTCCAGCAGCATCTAACCAGCAAAAAACGGATTCATCAAGACCAGGCCCGCAGGCCTATCCTGATGAATCCGTTCTTTTTATGTCTTATACTTGCCGGCACCTGTTACCAATCGTTGCAGTGACGGTTGTGGCGATGGCGGCGGTCACAGTCGCGGTCATTATCGATATCCCGTTCCAAAATTCTGCCCGTTTCGGCGTCAATCGTAAGATCACCGTCCCAGACTTTATCACTCTGGAAATCAATTTCGTAGACCTTGCGGCCATTGTCATAGTCCCGTTCTACGCGATGGATCACCGCGCCGGGATATTCGTTTTTAACAATCTGTTCCGCATCCTGCATGCTGATAGCGAAGGCCGGTACGATGCCCATGCACGTCACAGCTGCGACAGCCAGCAAGGCGCTCAATTTCTTTTTCATCGTCATTTCCTCCTACAGACTATATCTTAGTATTTTTCTTTCCGTTCTAAAATCTTGCCCGTATCGGCGTCAATGGTCAATTCGCCGTCCCAGATGCTGTCGGTTCTGAAATCTACTTCATATACTCTGCGGCCGTCGTCGTAATCACGGTCTACTCTATGAATCGTAGCGCCCGGATATTCTTTCAATACGATGTTTTCTGCATCCTGCGCGCTCATGCTGGCAAACGCCGTCGAAAATCCCATTGCACTTACAGCTAATACCGCTAAGATAGTTCCCATTTTCTTTTTCATACTCTAATACCTCCTAGTGTTTTTAGTTGCAGTAGTTTTTACACTTAAATTATTACATACTTCCGCCCCATTGTCAATATTTTTAATAATCATTATTTGTTAAAAATTTATTTAGAAGCAGTTTAGAGTTGTTTAGAAATCCTTTAGCATTGATAAAAAGCAGCCTCCCGACTGATTGCCGGAAGGCTGCTTCTATAACGATGCGGTTACTGCTGTGCTTTGCGCATCGCTTTCTTTCTGTCGTGTTTATCCAAAATGGCTTTGCGGATACGGATGCTCTTCGGCGTAACTTCGACGAGTTCGTCGTCGTTGATCCATTCGAGCGATTTTTCCAAGCCCATGACGCGGGGCGGAACGAGGCGAAGCGCTTCGTCCGACGCAGAGGAACGCGTATTGGTAAGGTGTTTTTTCTTGCAGGGGTTTACGTCGATGTCGACGTCGCGGTTGCTTTCGCCTACGACCTGGCCGAGGTAAATTTCCTGAGCCGGCGAGATGAACATGTCACCGCGGTCCTGCAGGTTGAAAATGCCGTAGCCCGTCGTCGTGCCCGATTCAAAGGCGACTAAGCTGCCGCGCGTACGGCCGGGGATTTCGCCCTTCCAGGGAGCATAGCCGTGGAAGACGTGGTACATAATGCCGTTGCCCTTCGTGGCCGTGAGGAATTCGCTGCGGAAGCCGATGAGTCCGCGGGCCGGAATGATGAATTCCAGGCGCGTGTAGCCGGCAATGTCGACCATGTTGACCATTTCCGCTTTGCGGGTGCCGAGCTTTTCCATGACGGAGCCCATGAATTCCTGCGGCACGTCGATGGTCAATGCTTCCAGCGGTTCGCATTTCTGGCCGTTAATTTCCTTCGTAATGACGCTGGGCTTGCCGATCTGCATTTCATAGCCTTCGCGGCGCATTTCTTCGATGAGGACGGCAATGTGCAGTTCGCCGCGGCCCGATACCTTAAAGGCGTCGGCGCTGTCCGTTTCTTCGACGCGGAGGGATACGTTGGTCTGCACTTCGCGGAACAGGCGGTCGCGAAGATGGCGGCTCGTGACGAATTCGCCTTCCTGGCCGGCGAAGGGGCTGTCGTTGACGTAGAAAATCATCGACAAAGTCGGTTCGTCGATGTTGATTTTCGGCAAGGCTTCCGGATTCTGCGGGTCGGCTACGGTTTCGCCGATTTTCAGGTCAGGAATGCCGATGATGCAGGCGATTTCGCCCATAGCGGCTTCTTCCGTTTCCGTCCGCTTCAATCCTTCGTACGTGTATACGCGGCCGACTTTAGCGCGGCGCTGGCCTTCGCCGTCGGTAATAACGACGTTCTGGTTCGGGCGGAGGCGGCCGCGGACGATACGGCCGATGGCGATTTTACCGACGTAGTCGTCGTAATCCAGGGTCGTAACCATGAACTGCAGCGGGCCGTCGATATCGCCTTTGGGGCAAGGGCAGTATTTAATAATGGTTTTAAACAGCGGTTCCAAATCGGTGCTGTCGTCGTCCATGGAATACTTGGCGATGCCGTCGCGGCCGTTTGCGTAAATAACCGGGAAATCGAGCTGTTCGTCGTTAGCTTCCAATTCCATGAACAGTTCCAGTACTTCGTCTTCGACTTCCGAAACGCGGGCTTCGGGCTTGTCGATTTTATTGATAACTACGATAGGCTTCAAATTCTGTTCCAGGGCCTTGCGCAGTACGTATTTCGTCTGCGGCATAGGGCCTTCGAAGGCGTCGACGAGCAGCAGTACGCCGTCGACCATATTCAGAACACGTTCTACTTCGCCGCCGAAATCGGCATGGCCCGGCGTGTCGACGATATTGATCTTGACGCCTTCATGCATGACGGACGTGTTTTTGGACAGGATCGTAATGCCTCGTTCCCGTTCGATATCGCCGGAGTCCATGACTCGTTCGGCAACCTTTTCATTGGTGCGGAAAACGTGGCTCTGCTTAAGCATTGCGTCGACCAATGTCGTTTTGCCATGGTCAACGTGGGCAATAATTGCAATATTGCGAATATCTTGACGTTCCATCTAATGTCCTCTCTCCTATGTCAAATAATGATAAGTATAGTTAGTTCGTAACTCATAGAGTATAGCACAAAAAGCCCCGCTTGACTACACGTCGCAGGGCTTTTTACAGAAAAATACGATGAAATTTACCTAGTCTTCGCCGATGATCCGCACTTCCGGCTCTAAATGGACGCCGTGGGCCAGTTCGACGCGGCGCTGCACTTCGCGAATGACCTGCAGGACGTCGCGGGCCGAGGCATGGCCCCGATTGACGACGAAGCCGGCGTGCTTCGTCGATACCTGCGCGTCGCCGCATGACAGGCCCTTCAGGCCGGTCTGGTCGATGAGAGTGCCGGCAAAATATCCCGGAGGACGCTTAAAAGTGCTGCCGGCGCTGTGCATTTCCAGCGGCTGCTTGCTGCGCCGCCGCTGCATGAGGTCGTCCATGGTGCGCTGGATTTCGTCCTTATCGCCGGGCCGCAGGAGCAGTTCCACTTCGACGACGAATTCCTGGGATTTCTGAAACCGGCTCTGGCGATAGCCAAAGCCCAGATTCGGCGCGCTGTACGTATGGACGCCGCCGGTGCTGCTGACCGTACGGACACGGGACACGACATGGCTCATTTCGCCGCCGTAGGCGCCGGCGTTCATGAAGACGGCGCCGCCCAGCGTGCCGGGTATGCCGCAGGCAAATTCTATGCCCGTCAATCCCTGTTCCTGCGCAAATTGGCAAATATCCTTCAGCATGTAGCCCGCGCTGACCAGCATCTTGCCGTCATGGCAGGACAAGACCTTCTTCAGGCGGTTCAGCTGGATGACGACGCCGCGGATGCCGCCGTCCCGGACGAGGACGTTCGATCCGCCGCCCAAGACCGTCACGGGCAGTTCCAGGGAACGGGCGATGCGGATGGCCACGGACATTTCCTTTACCGACGCCGGCAGGACCAGAATATCAGCCGGGCCTCCGACGGCAAAGGTCGTATGCTCGCTCATGGGCGCGTCGAGAATGATGTTGTCCATCGGCGTATACTTGCTCATCTGCGCCGCAAAACTTGTCAATGCGTACTTATTTATCAAGAATGCTCATTCCTTCTGCCATTGCGTTCTGAATTACCTGATACACTTCTCCAGCCATCGCCTGCCAGCGGTTGTATTTCTGCAGGTAAGCCATAGCCGTTTCGTTCTTTTTAAGCTGTTCCGCCATGCGGTTCAGCTGTTCGATTTTCTTGCGGATCGGCTTATTGCCCATGGATTCGGCATAAGCCAGCTGGGCCTGCATGATGAGGAAATCCTGCACCAAATGGGCCGTCTTTTCGTCTTCGGCCAGCACCTTGCCCGCCTCTACCAGTTCTACGTATTCCTTGCAATTTTGAATCGCTTTTGCCAACTCATTGGCTTTATCGTATAATTCCACTATTGTTTCCCGCCTTTTCCTTAGGTTAAATGATCGATGCCGACGCCGCCCTTGGCCATGCCGGGAAATCCGAGCTGGCGCAGCGCTTCATACGAAACGATGGCGACCGTATTCGACAGGTTCAGACTCCGCGCTTCTTCGGCCATGGGCACGCGGAAGCAGCTGTCCGGATACTGCTTAAGCAATTCTTCCGGCAAGCCCTTCGTTTCCTTGCCGAAGACGAGCATGTCGTCTTCTTGAAACTGAATATCGGCATAACACTGGTTTGCCTTTGTCGTCAAATAAAAAAAGCGGTGGCCCTTGTATTTTTCCAGCACTTCATCGAAGTTTTCATGAACCTGTACGTCTACGAGATGCCAATAATCAAGGCCGGCGCGCTTTAAATGCTTGTCGTCGATAGAAAACCCCAATGGTTTCACCAAATGCAGCGTCATCTTATTCGCCGCGCATAACCGGGCTACGTTGCCCGTATTGCCGGGAATTTCCGGCTCTACCATTACAATATGCATAGTATCAATCACTCTCCAACGAATATTGTACAAGATTTCCCGTAGGAGCACAAGAGGAAAGGCCGGCCATGTATTCATTGATTTTTTTTATCATGCATGGTATAATATAAATAATAATTATTCTTTAATTATTATTTTCAAAAATCAAAAGAGAGGTGTTTTCACATGGATACATTTGATAACATTGCCCAGTACCCCATCTACTTTGCCCCCGGCTGTCGCCTCATGCAGCTGGAACCTGCCATGGTTTCGGAAGTGTACGATTACCTGCGGAAATTATTCGGCAACATCCGCCTGTACACGCGCTGCTGCGCCTTTGACGACGCCAAACAGCACGATGAAGAAGCCGTTTTCATCACCTTGTGCGACTCGTGCTTCAAAATCTACGGCGAAACGTACGCCAACCTCCACATGCGCGATTTCTGGAGCGTATACGACGAATACAAGACCATCTATCCCTTAGGCGACAACGAAGCCAAACTCCGCGACGCCTTGGACTCAACCATGTGCGCTCCCGCTCCGATTAAAGCGATGCGCCCCTTCTTCGACGAATGGAAGACCTGGAGCACCAGCCACCGGGAACCGGAAAAATAAGGAGGCTCCTCCCATGAAATTCACGTACTACGGTCATGCAGCCTTTTCGCTGTCTGACGAAACGACTACGATTCTCTTCGACCCGTTTATTACGGACAATCCGTGGACAAGCGTCTGTCCCACCGACATTGACTGTCAGTACGTCGTCTTGACCCACGCCCACGGCGACCACTACGGCGACGTCGAAGCCATCGCCAAGAAAAACGACGCCTTAGTCGTCAGCACGGCTGAAGTAGCGGGCAAAGCGGCCGCTGCAGGCTGCCGGGCTCACGCGATGCACGTCGGCGGCAGTGCCTCTTTTCCCTTCGGCACGATTCGCCTGACGCCGGCCTTTCATGGATCGGGCGTCGAAGGCGGCATGGCCTGCGGCGTCATCGTCGAATTCGGCGGCAAGCGCGTCTACTTCGCCGGCGATACGGGTCTGTTTTCAGACATGAAAATCCTCGACCGCTTCGGCAAGATCGACTGCGCCATTCTCCCCATCGGCAACAACTTTACCATGGGCATAGACGACGCGGCCTTGGCGGCCTTGTGGATTCAGCCGAAGTTCGTCATCCCCGTCCACTACAAGACGTGGCCGATCATCGACGCCGACCCGCAGGAATATAAGCAGCTTACGGAAAGCAAGTACAATATTCCCGTCCAGGTCGTCGAACCGGGAACGACATACGAATTCTAAACAACTGCATAAACAAGAAACGGCCCTGTCGTGAAAGTATCTCCTTTCATGGCAGGGCCGTATTTCATATATTTATCTTCTTTCGTATTCCCGTTCTACGCGCTGTTCCAGCAGGGCCGCTTCGCGTTCGATGCGCTGAATGGCCTCGGTCATATCCCGCACGTACTGCTCGTCTGTAATAGACTGTAAATTGACGCGGACGCTGTAAAAAGCCGACCGCATGGCAGAGCGGGCGTTCATGGCCGCAATGGCTCCGTCCGTAATAACCCACTTATTGCCGTAGCGCACGGTCTGCTCCGCCAGCTGCACGAGGACGAAAATATCCTTTCCCAGAGAAAAGGGGATTTCCGCCGCTTCCTTGAAGGCCTGCTGCACGATGTCTTTCCGATTGGGCGTATCCTTAGGCAGCCGCACGGCCCGGATTACGCCGTCAAAGGCCGCCGCGTCCTCGGCAATGCCGGCCAGATAGCGTATGCGCAGGTCTCGGGCCTGCATCTTGATGGACTCCATCAGCTTGGCCACGTCTTCATACCCTTTTTTGCCGAGGGTCAGGTTTGCCACCATCTCGACGAGGGCCGCCGCCGAAGCTGCCGTCATGGCCGCGATGCCGCCGCCGCCGGGAACGGGCTCCTTAGAGGCCGTCGCTTCCAGCAGGGCGTCGAGGGGCATGGACTGGAAGCGGCTGAAATCGGGCTTAGAACAATCCTGTGATAACGCCATTTTCATCGATATCCATTCTATTAGCAGCGGGAACCTTCGGCAAGCCCGGCATCGTCATAATGTCGCCGGTCTGGCAGACGATAAAGCCTGCGCCGGTGCAGACGCGCACGTCCTTGACAGTAACGGTGAAGTCCTTCGGTGCACCGAGGAGAGCCGGGTCATCGGACAAGGAATACTGCGTTTTCGCTACGCAGAGAGGCATCTTGTCGAGGCCGAATTTTTCTAGCTCGGCAACCTGTTTCTGCGCTTTGCTTTCAAAGACGACGCCTGCGCCGCCGTAAATCTTTTTGACGATCGTTTCCATCTTCTGGGCGATGGTGTCGTTTACGTCGTACAGCGGCTTGTACGGCGTCTGCGGCTGGGCGATGAGCTGCAGTACCTTTTCTCCCAATTCTACGCCGCCCTTGCCGCCTTCGGCCCAGCAGTTATTGAGGGCTGCGTCGACGCCGTAATCGGCGCAGAGCTGGCGGAGCGTCGCGATTTCCGCATCCGTATCGGTAGCAAATTTATTGATGCCGACGACGACGGGAACGTCGTAGGTACGCATATTTTCCACGTGCTTAGCCAAATTGGCAAAGCCCTTCTTCAAGGCTTCGATATTTTCTTCCTGCAAGTTCTTCTTGTCTACGCCGCCGTGCATTTTAAGAGCCCGGACTGTTGCGACGACGACGACGGCGTTCGGTTTGATGCCGGCGAAACGGCACTTAATGTCCATGAATTTTTCCGCGCCGAGGTCTGCGCCGAAACCGGCTTCCGTAACGGCGATCTCGCCCATCTTGAGGGCCAGCTTCGTAGCGACGACAGAGTTGCAGCCATGCGCGATGTTGGCGAAGGGGCCGCCGTGTACGAGGGCCGGCGTGTGCTCGATCGTCTGGACGAGGTTCGGCTTGATGGCGTCCTTCATGAGGATAGCCATTGCGCCTTCGACGCCGAGCTGGCGGGCCGTCACGAGGTTGCCGTCCAAGTCATAAGCTACGGTGATGTCACCCATGCGCTTCTTCAAGTCCATGAGGTCGCTGGCCAGGCACAGGGCCGCCATGATTTCCGAGGCAACGGTAATCATGAAGTGGTCTTCCCGCGGGAATCCGCAGACCTTGCCGCCCATGCCGACGACGATGTTGCGCAGGGCCCGGTCGTTCATGTCCATGACGCGCTTCCAGATGACGCGGCGCACGTCGATGCGCAGGGCGTTGCCCTGATGAACGTGGTTGTCGATGGCAGCGGCCAGAAGATTGTTGGCCGCCGTAATAGCGTGCATGTCGCCTGTAAAATGGAGATTAATATCTTCCATCGGCAGTACCTGCGAGTAGCCGCCGCCGGCAGCGCCGCCCTTAATGCCGAATACGGGGCCAAGGGACGGTTCGCGCAGGGCGACGACGGCCTTATGCCCCATGTAGTTCAGCGCCTGGGCGAGGCCGATCGTCGTCAGCGTCTTGCCTTCGCCGGCCGGCGTCGGCGTAATAGCCGTGACGAGGACGAGCTTGCCGTCTTCGTTTTTCGAAAGGCGCTTGATAGCGTCAAAGGAAATCTTTGCCTTATATTTACCGTATAATTCCAAATCATCGTCAGTTAATCCGACTTTTTCCGCAATCTTTACGATCGGTTCCAGCGTGGTCTGCTGTGCAATTTCAATATCGCTTAATACCTGTGCCATGATTTGCGTCACTCCTGTTCGTAGCATAAAAAAATACCGACACTTCTGGAAATGTTGCCCAGACGGTCGGCTTCGCGTCAATCATGCTCCCCGTGGTTGATTCCACTTCCGTCAGTCACATGATTATGGACTTATTATACAAGAATTCTCCGTATACTGTCAATGACATTTGCCCCTTCCCGGATACAGCCCGGCTCCACAAAAATCAAAAAAGGGATATCACCTGGCGCATGTCGGCTAGTACGAAAAGAAGCCGGTTCACAGAGAACCGGCTTACATGCCATACGCAGTATGATTACATGTCGATTTCCTGTACCTCGCCAAAGGATACGGGGCCGCCGATAAAAATGCTGCGCAGCTCCTTGTCTTCTCCTTCTACGGCCGCGGCGATGGCAATCGCGCCGCCAGGCTGCTGAATCGTGCAGGACACGTTCTTTTTGCCTACGCAGGCCAGGGCCGCCGCTACAGCCGCCGAGCCTGAGCCGCAGCTCTGTTCCCAGTACAGCGTATCCGTCGCCGTCACGTATACGGCGGGGACCATATGCAGATGGGCCGGGTCAAAGAGGACGAGGCCGAACGCGTCCAGCTGTTCGTCCGACGCATAGTCCTGCAAGGCCGTCCAAAACATGTCCTTGTATTCCATTTCCGCTTCAGAGGCAAAGTGGACGAAATGAACGATGCCCGGCAGCTCGACGCGGAAAAAGCGGCTCGGCATGCCTCCTACGTCCAGGAGAACTGCTTCAACGGACAGGGGCAGGGGCATCTCGATATAGGCGTCGTAGGAGCCGTCAGGCCGTTTTTTCGCCTGAGCCTGCAGAACGCCGTCGCATCCCGAACAGGACACGGCATATTCGCCCCTATCTCCACCGGCCAGCTGCAAGGCATAGGCCGCAGCGGAGCGGGACGCGTTGCCGCAGAATTCGCCGCCCATCATGTCGACGCGCAGCGGCTGGCCTTCCGTCATGGATAAATACGCGACCTGCTCGGCGTCGACGCCCTTATCTTTCAGGAGCTTTGCTGCCAAGAAGCTACGCTGTTCCGGCGCGACATCGCTCAGCACAAATAAGGTCGTATTACCGCTGGGGTCTGCTTTTACATATTGCAGTTTCACGTTGCTCAACTTCCTTTCTATCTGATAAAAAAGGTACCGGCCATGCCGATACCTTTTTCTGTAATGCGACTTTTATTTCTTGACGAGTTCTTCTTCTACCTGAATGTGAAGTTCGTGAAGTTGTTTTTTCGTAACTTCCGACGGCGCTTCGCTCATGGGGTCGATAGCGTTCTGCGTCTTCGGGAAGGCGATGACGTCGCGGATGGACTTGCGTTTGAGCATGAGCATGATCATGCGGTCCAGGCCGAAGGCCAAGCCTCCGTGAGGGGGAGCACCGTATTCGAAGGCTCGGAGCAGGAAGCCGAATTTCTGTTCTGCTTCTTCCGGCGTAAGGCCGATAGCCTTAAATACGCGCTGCTGCAAATCAGGCTGGTAAATACGGAGGGAGCCGCCACCCAGTTCGACGCCGTTGAGAACGAGGTCGTATGCCTTAGCATAGACGTGAGCCGGGTCTGTTTCCAATTTATCCAGGTCTTCGTCGCGGATAGCCGTGAACGGATGATGCATGGCGACGTAGCGTTTTTCTTCTTCGCTGTATTCGAACATAGGGAAATCAACGACCCAGGTGAAGGCGAATTTGCTTTCGTCGATCATGTTCATGCGGCGGGCCATTTCCTTACGCAGTTCGCCGAGAGCTGCCGCGACGACGGCCGGTTTGTCGGCAATCATGAGAACCAAGTCGCCCGTTTCGCTGCCGCACTTTTCGCCGATAGCTTTGAGCGTATCTTCGCCGAGGAATTTCTTAACCTGCGATTTCAGCGTGCCGTCTTCCATGAAGCAGATCCATGCCAGGCCCTTGGCGCCGTAGCGGGATACGTATTCGACGAGGTTGTCCAGTTCGCGGCGCGGAATGCCGGCGTCGCCCTTGACGTTGATGGCCTTGACCTGGCCGCCGTTGTCGACAACGGAGCGGAACACTTTGAATTCCGTATCGCGGACGAGGTCCGTAATGTCGGTAAACTTCATGTCGAAGCGCAGGTCCGGCTTATCAGAGCCGTAGTTTTCCATGGCGTAGTCCCAGGTCATGCGGTGAATCGGCAGTTCTACGTCGTGGCCCAGCGTTTCCTTGAAGATATAGTGAACCATTTCTTCGACGAGCGTCAAGATTTCTTCCTGATCCATAAAGGACATTTCCATGTCCAGCTGAGTGAATTCAGGCTGGCGGTCGGCGCGCAGGTCTTCATCGCGGAAGCAGCGGGCGATCTGATAGTAGCGGTCCATGCCGGAAATCATGAGCAGCTGTTTGAAAATCTGCGGAGACTGGGGCAATGCATAGAACTTACCTTCGTTGACGCGGCTCGGTACGAGGTAGTCGCGGGCGCCTTCAGGCGTGCTCTTGCACAGCTCCGGCGTTTCGATATCGATAAAGCCGTGTTCGTTCAGGAACGTGCGCATAGCGTGTTTTACTTTATGGCGCATGATGAGGTTGTTCTGCATTTCCGGACGGCGCAGGTCGAGATACCGGTATTTCAAGCGGATCTTTTCATCGACGTCGATGTTATCTTCAATGTAGAACGGCGGCGTCTTGGACGAGTTGAGAATACGCAGCTCTTCGCAACGGATTTCAATCGTGCCGGTCTTCATCTTCGGGTTTACCGTATCCTTATCGCGCATGCGCACGACGCCGCGGACAGCCAGAACGTATTCCGTACGGACCTGTTCGGCCTTTTTAAAGGAAACTTCTTCGTAATCCGGCGAGGCTACGACCTGTACAATGCCCGTACGGTCGCGGAGATCGATGAAAATCAATCCGCCGTGGTCGCGGCGGCGTTCCACCCAGCCGCACAGAATTACTTCTTTGCCATTGTCCGCTTCGCTGACTTCAGCGCAATATTGCGAGCGGTGCAAACCTTCCATTGTATCCATGAATGAATCATCCCTTCTTATGTGTTTCCATATATGCAACAATTCCGTCGATCGGAACGCTGACTTGCTCTTTCGTAGCCATATCGCGAACCTGAGCCTGGCCGGCGGCCAGCTCTTCTTCGCCGATAATGACTGTATAATCGGCTTCCAGGCGGTTGGCTGACTTCATCTGCCCCTTCATGCTGCGGCCCATCGTGTCGATTTCAGCATACATGCCCTTGGCACGAAGCTGCTGCTGGAGGCTGAAGGCTTCCGTCTTAGCCGCGTCGCCGAGGGCTACGATGAATACGGGTCGCTTCTTTTCCACCGGCGGCAGCAGGCCTTGTTCCTTCAAGGTCAGGAGCAGCCGTTCCATGCCGATGGCAAAGCCGATGCCCGGCGTCGCCGGACCGCCCACTTCTTCGATGAGGCCGTCATAGCGGCCGCCGCCGCAGACCGTGCTCTGAGCCCCTAAGGGAGCGTACATGATTTCAAAGGCCGTATTCGTATAATAATCCAAGCCGCGGACGAGGCGCGGATCCAATTCGTAAGGAATGCCGATCTTCGTCAGGTATTCCTGAACCTTGGCAAAGTGCTCCTTGCAGTCGTCGCAAAGGTTGTCCGTCAATTCGGGAACGCCGACAGCGGCCTGCTTGCAGCCTTCTTCCTTGCAGTCGAGGACGCGCAGGGGATTTTTTTCCAGACGGGCCTTGCAGTCGTCGCAGAGCTGATCTTTTTTGTCGGCGAAGAAATCGAGGAGCTTCTGCCGGTAAATGGGACGGCATTTCGGGCAGCCGACGGAATTGAGATGAAGGACTAAATCGTTCAGTCCCAATTCGCGGAACAGCTGAAAGGCCATCGCGATGATTTCCGCATCGACGGCCGGGTCCTTCGAGCCGATTTCTTCAACGCCGAACTGATTAAACTGGCGGTACCGTCCAGCCTGGGGACGGTCGTGACGGAACATGGGCCCCATGTAATAGAACTTATGAACCTTCGGGTCGCCGTATAATTTATGCTCCAAATACGCGCGGACGACGGATGCCGTATTTTCAGGGCGCAAGGTCATGCTGCGGCCGCCGCGGTCATTGAAGGTGTACATTTCTTTCGTAACGACGTCGGTCGTCTCGCCGATGCCGCGCAAAAACAATTCGGTACTTTCAAACAAAGGGGTACGAATTTCGCCGAACCCGTAAAGCGAACAGATCTGACGGATTTTCTGCTCTAAAATCTGCCAGTCTGCCGTTTGTTCCGGCAAGAAATCCTGCGTACCTCTGGGTGCGGTAATTGCCATTACAAATCCTCTCCTCCATATATGATAGCACACAAACGGCGGCGCTGCCTCATATTTTCCGGCAGAGCCTCTATGTATCTGTCTATGTCCTTAGGCATGTACAGCTTTTCCAGACTGTGGCCGTCGCTGCGGACAAATTTCGTCGCTCCCCCCGGCCCGGCGGCCAGGACGGTTCCCCGTTCTTCCATCATTTCGATGTTGTAGGGGCTGATGGCTCCCGGCAAGGCGTAGCCGACGTTGGCGAAGCTGGCGGCCATGTAGGTCTGCCGATACATATAATACGGTCCGTAGCCGCCTTCCTGCAGCGTTTGCCAGCACACGTCCAGCATAGCGCCCACTTCCTCGGCAGAAGGGATGTCCTCCCGCAGGGGGTGATGAAATAAAGGCGCCCGTTTTTTTAATGCTAACGTATGAATTGTAACATTTTCTGGGTGCAGTTGGCAAACAATTTCCATATTTTCCCGCATATCCTCTACGGTTTGGCCGGGAAGGCCGGCGATAAAGTCCATATTGACGACGGGAAAGGCCATTTGTCTGCATCGCTCGTACATGTCGTATATATCTTCCGTCGTATGCCGCCGTCCGATGGCGTCGAGAAGGCGCTGCTGCATCGTCTGGGGATTGACGCTGATACGTGTCACGCCGCTGCAGCGCAGCAAGGCCAATACGTCTTCCGATGCCGTATCGGGCCGCCCCGCTTCGACAGTCCACTCTTCCGCGCCGGCAAAGACGGAGCTCATGGCCATCATCAGCCGCCGCAGTATTGGCAGGGGCAGGCACGTCGGCGTGCCGCCGCCTACGTAAGCCGAGCGGATGCGCAGGCCGTACTGCCGGCACAAACGGCCCATATCTTCTATATCGGCGACGATGGCGTCGGCAAAATCCTGAAGTGCGCCATCGTTCTCTTCTCCGATAAGACGCGAAGGAAAGGAACAGTACACGCAATGGCTGGGACAGTAGGGAATGCCGACATATACGGAAATATCCTTCTTGCCGCCCGTCACATAGGGCCGCTGCACCGCCGCTATCTGGACGAGAAACTTCGCCGTGTCTTCCGCCACCTCATACCGGCTGCACAGATGACGACGGGCTGCTTCCTCATCCATCTCTTCGTCAAACAGGCGATGGACTAATTTGGTAGGCCGCACGCCGATGAGAGTTCCCCACTGGCTCTTGGGCTTGCCGCTGAACTGTTCGTGCCAATGGAGGAGGCAGTCCTTGATATCGGCCCGCTCGGCTCCCGGCCGGGACAGCCAGGCTTCCGACCGCCAGGTGCCGTCGCCGCCGAAGGCGCAGGACAAACGGAGACGGCCGTCCCGTTCTTCCAGGACGACCGCTGCGCCTATAGTGCGGCATTCGCGGCCGCCGACATAGCCCAGGGAGGCCATGACCTGGCCGACGAGGGAATGATATCGTTCGGGGCCGCTGTAGCTGTAGGTCTGAAGGTCCGGCGTATTATTCATGTTCGCCTTGTTCAGCCTCCCGTTTCTTTTCACATTCTTCACAATAGCCGTATACCTTGAGCTGATGATCTACCGTATGGAAATGGAGGCGCTTCTGTAAAATAGACTCCAGCGTTTCCAGCAGGTCGTCCTGGCATTCCCACACCTTGCCGCAGCCCATGCAGATCAGGTGATGATGGAAATGACCTTCGTTGTCGCGGTCGTTCAATTCGTAGCGGCTGCATCCGTCGTCAAAATCGAGCTTTTTCAGAAGATCCATTTCCGTGAACAAGTCGAGCGTCCGATATACCGTAGCCAGGCCGATGTCCGGAGACATCTTCTTTACGATTTCAAAGACTTCTTCGGCGTTCATGTGGCGGATATCGCTTTCGACGAAGGCCCGCAGGATGACCTGCCGCTGCGACGTCATCTTGCATTTCTTATCTTTTATCTTGTCTTTCATGCGCTTCATCATGATATTCATGATTTCTTCTTTACTGGTGTTGTTAGTTTCCATATGTATTCATCGCCTTTTCTTTATACGTATTGTAAAACCACAAATGCTTGCACAAAATCTGCAGGACCGCCGTTACGGGTACGGTCAGTATCATGCCGGCCACGCCGAACAGGGTGCCGCCGATGAGCAGCGCGATGACGATGACGACGGGATGGAGGCTGATAACCGCCCCCATGACCTGCGGCATGATGAGGTGACTGTCTATCTGCTGGATGATGACGTAAAATACGAGGACCTTGACCGACAAGGTCAGGTCGACAGTCGCTCCCAGCAGGATAGCCGGTATGGCTCCCACGATAGGTCCGACGATAGGAACCCATTCTGTAATGGCTGCAATCAGGCCGATGACCATGGGATAGGGAACGCCCATAGCCCACATGCCGAGAAAGGTCAGCGTGGCGATAATGCAGCTCATGAGCAGCTGGCCGCGTATGTAGCGGCTCAGCACCGTGTGTATTTCATCAAACACCACCGCCAGCTGAGGCCGGTAGTGCTCCGGATAAATATTGACAAAGGACCGTACCATGCGGCCGCCGTCCTTCATGAAGTAAAACGTAATGAAGGGGACGACGAAAAATTCCACGACCGTGCCGGCTATGACGAAGACGGAACGGATGAGATTGGTCACGCCTTCTACGCCGTAATTGCCGACCTTAACGAAGGCGTCGTTGATGATGACCTTGATCTGCTCGGGAATGTAAAACTGCGTCTGTTCGTTTTCCAGCTGGTTGACCAGCGCCGCCGTCTGGGCCACCAGGTTGTTGAAGTTGGCCGCCAATAAATTCAGCTGATACAGCAGCGGCTTGAGTATGACGTTCGTCAGGCCGGTCATGACCAGGATAAACGTAAAAAACGAAAGGAGTATGGCTATGTCCGCGGGCAGACGCCGATTCGTCAGCTTGTAGCACAGGCGCATAAACAGATTTCGCATCGGCATCAGGATGAACGTCAGGATCAGCGATATGACGACGGGCCAGTAGATGGAATGGACCAGCAGGAACAGCGCGCCGGCGAGAGCCGTCAGGGTGACGCGCAGCCAGAACTGGGATTCCTTGTACATAGACATGGCTTACCAGCCTCCGTATAGGAAGGGGTTTCCCCGCCGTTCTTCCCCTATAGTCGATTCCGGCCCGTGTCCCGGCAGGACGACCGTATCGTCAGGCAGGCCCATGAGCTTGTCGTTGATGCTGCTGATGAGCGTGCGGGACGAGCCGCCGTATAAATCCGTACGGCCTACGGAATAGCGGAACAAGGTGTCTCCGGAAAAGACGACGCCTTCGCCGTACAGGCACAGGCCGCCCGGCGTGTGGCCCGGCGTTTCAATGACCGTAAAGGACAGGTTGCCCAAGGTAATCGTATCGCCTTCATGGGCAATGTAATCGGGCGACGTGCATTCGATGGGATGGCCCATAAACAGGGACAGGTTGTTTCTGGAATTGCTGATCAAATCCTTATCGCCTTCGCCGATGTACACGGGGACGTTCTTACGGTTCCGCAGTTCCTGCAGCGCCCCGATGTGGTCGGCATGGCCGTGGGTCTGAAATATAAATTTTAAATGGAGCTGGTGATCCTCCAAAGCCTGGTTAATCTTGTCGTAATCCCAGGCCGGATCGACGACCATCGCGTCTTTCGTCTCGCTGTCATATACGATGTAGCAGTTTGTCATAACGGGCCCCAACATCATTGTCATATATTTCATGCTCATATCAGTGTCCTCCTAAAATAATTTTTTGCTGTCTACGAGGATCGTAACCGGGCCGTGGTTTTCCAGCGAAACGACCATTTCCGTCCGAAACCGGCCCGTAGCCGTGCGGATGCCCATAGCGCTCACGGCGGAGACGAACTTCTCATACAGCGCTTCGGCCAGTTCCGGCGGCGCCGCTTCGGTAAAGCTGGGCCGGCGGCCATGGCGGGCGTCGCCGCACAAGGTGAATTGCGACACGACGAGCATGTCGCCGCCGATATCGACGAGGGACCGGTTCATCTTTCCCTTGTCGTCTTCAAAAATACGCAGGTTGGCGATCTTTTCCGCCATGTACAGCGCGTCCTTTTCGTCGTCGTCCTGGACCACGCCCAGCAGGACCGTCAGGCCCAATCCTGCGCGGCCCGTTTCCACGCCTTCCGACGTCACGGACGACGTCAGCGTTCTCTGCACTACTGCTCTCATTGCTGTCCTCCTGTATAGCGCTGTACGAGGTATACGTCCTTCAAGCGCCGGATTTTCGTCGTGACGAATTCAAACTGAGCCAAATCCTTGATGCTGATGCTCATATGAATCGTAACGCTCTTTGTGTCGTTGACTTTCGCGTTGACAGACAGGACGGAAATCTTCATTTCCGCCAGGGCCGCCATGATTTCCGCCATGATGCCCGTGCGGTCGTAGGCGACGATTTCCATGCTGACTTCAAAGTTTTCATTGCTGCCGTATTCCCATTCCACGTCGATGAGGCGGTCGATGTCGTTCTGGTTGTTGCTGATATTAGGACAGTCGGCCCGATGGACTGAAACGCCGCGGCCCCGCGTAATAAAGCCGATGATCGGGTCGCCCGGCACAGGGCTGCAGCACTTGGCCAGCCGTACTAGAAGGCCTGGCTCGCCCTTGACCAGCACGCCCGTGCCGTTGGATTTGACGGGCTTCTTCGGCTTGAGCTTTTCTATCATGGACAGGCTGCTCTTTTCTTCCTGCTTCTGCAGTTCCTTCTTATGCAGCTCCAGCAGCTTGATGAGGACCGTATTGACGGCGAATCCGCCGTAGCCTACGGCGGCGACGAGGTCGTCTTCCGAGCCGGCGTTCATCTGCTTAGCAACCCGGGCCAGGCGGCCGGCCGTATTGATGGCCTTCCAGTCGTGGCCTAAGCGCTTGCATTCCCGTTCCAATGCTTCGGCGCCTTTCAGGATATTGTCTTCTCTATTTTCCTTCTTGAACCAGTTGCGGATTTTCGAGCGGCTTTCGGAGCTGCCGACGATTTTCAGCCAGTCCAGGCTGGGCTTCCCGACCTTAGACGTGATGATTTCTACGATATCGCCGTTTTTCAGCGCGTAATCCAGCGGCACGATCTTGCCGTTTACCTTGGCGCCGACGCAGCGATGGCCGACGTCCGTATGGATGCGGTAGGCAAAGTCGATGGGAATAGCCCCCTGGGGCAGGTCGATGACGTCGCCCCGCGGCGTAAAGACGAAGACTTCGTCGGAGAAGGCGTCGAGCTTGAGGGCGTTGACGAATTCCTGGGGATTGCTCGTATCCTGCCATTCGAGGAGGTTGCGGAGCCAGCCCATCTTTTCGTCGAATTCGTTCTTGCCGGCGTTGGCGTTGCCTTCCTTATACCGCCAATGGGCCGCGACGCCGTATTCGGCGATGTGATGCATTTCCCAGGTCCGAATCTGGATTTCTACGGGCTGCCCTCTCGTGCCGATGACCGTCGTATGCAGGGACTGGTAGTTGTTCGGCTTCGGCATGGCGATGTAGTCCTTGAAGCGGTACGGCAGGGGCTTCCACAAGCTGTGGACGATGCCCAGGACACCGTAGCAGTCCTGAACGGAATCGACGATGACCCGGATGGCGAACAAGTCGTATACCTGGCTGAGATCGCGGTTATCTTTTTTCATCTTTTTATAAATGCTGTAAAAATGTTTCGGCCGGCCGTTGATCTCGCATTGGATATGGGCGTCCTCCAGGGCTTTGCGCAGTACGTCGATGGCTTCGTTGATGATTTCCTCGCGGACGTGCCGCTTCTGCTTCATCTGATCTACCAGGTCGTAGTATTTATCGGGTTCCAAATAGCGGAAGGACAAGTCTTCCAATTCCCACTTGATATTGAAAATACCGAGGCGATGAGCCAGGGGCGCGAAGATTTCCAGCGTTTCCTGGGCGATGCGCTTTTGCTTGTCGCTGCGCATGTACCGCAGGGTCCGCATGTTGTGCAGGCGGTCGGCCAGCTTGATGACGACGACCCGCACGTCCTTGGCCATGGCCAGAAACATCTTGCGCATGCTGTTGAGCTGCTGGTCTTCCTTGGTCCGGTAATTGAGACGGCTCAACTTCGTGACGCCGTCGACGAGGAAGGCCACTTCCTTGCCGAAGAGATTTTTCAAATCGTCCAGCGTATAGTCCGTATCTTCGACAACATCGTGCAGAAGAGACGCCGTAATGGTCCGCGTGTCGATTTTCATATCCGCCAAAATCTGGGCCACAGCCAGCGGATGGAGGATATAGGGCTCGCCGCTGGCCCGGTGCTGTTCCTTATGGGCTTCGGAAGCTAAGGCATAGGCCTTTTTTACGTCGTCGCAGCCGGCATCGGGAAGATAGCTGTGAATCGTATCGATTAAATGTTGAAACGCTTTATCCGGCTCGGTAAAGGCCGTTGCTGCATCTTTATGTTCCATACAAATTCCCCCTTAGGTCTTACTGTATTTCTGATATGTCGGCGACATATGCAGGCACATTTTCCCGGAGAGGACGGGAAAATAATAAGACGGGCCGTCTACGTCGCTTCGTATTTTTAAAACGCCTATTTCCTTCAGCACGAGGATGGCCGCGTAAATGGCATGGGCTTCATACCGGTCGCCTTCAGCCGCCAAGGCGCGCTGCTGCACCTGCCATACGGGCATCCCCCATTCGGGAATGCATTTTTTCAAGGCCAAATATATATCTATCATGACGGCCCGGTCTAAATGGACGGGAATATCGGGGCCGCGCAGGTCCTGCACGACGAGCTGCGGCGACGCCACGCCGTTGAACTCGTTGCGCTCCAGCTGAAAGGCCACGTCGATGCAGTCGCCTTCCATGATTTCGTCGCAGGCCTCCGCCATAGACCATCCCACGCCGGATATCCGCGTATGTTTGCCGCTGCGCAGGACCAGCCGCAGGTGCTTTTTATCCCTGCCGATAGGCCGGGCTTCGTCGACCGTACAGCCCTGCAGGGAAAAGACGGGACGACTGTTGCCCATGCCGTAGGGCTCCAGCTGGCTCAGCTCGTCGACCAGAGACAGGGTAATATCGTCGGGCCGCAGTTCTCCGTCCACAGCCAGCTGCGGGATATAATCTTCTTCCTTCATATGGGCCGCCGCATAGTCTATCAAGCGCCGGCGGAACTCCTCGATGCGGTCGGCCTGTATGGAAAATCCAGCCGCCATGGGATGGCCGCCGTATTGAATCAGCAGGTCGTCGGCATACTGTAGCGCTTCGTACATATTAAAGCCGGCAATGCTCCGGCACGAGCCCTTGCCGACGCCGTCGTGAACGCTGATGACCAGCGACGGCCGGTAATACTCTTCTACCAGCCGCGACGCCGCGATGCCGATAACGCCGGCATGCCAGTCCTGCCCGTAGGCGACAAGCACGCCGTCGTCCCTTCTCTTCTCCGATTCAATCTGCTGCACTGCCTGGCGGGCGATGTCGTGCTCTATATCCTGCCGTTCCTTGTTCAGCTCGTTCAGCTCTTCAGCAATACGCCCGGCCTTTTCTTGATCCGTTTCCAGCAAAAGGCGCACGCCCTTTTCGGCGTGGCTGATGCGGCCGGCAGCGTTGAGGCGCGGCGCCGCCGTAAAGGCGATGCGGCCGGCGCTGATCGAATCTGGCGTCAGGCCCGATACGGCCAGCAGCGCCTGAAGGCCCGTATTATAGCCTTCTTTCATCCGCTGCAGTCCGTCGCGAACGATGATGCGGTTTTCCCCCGTCAAGGGAACTAAATCGGCGATAGTCCCTAAGGCGGCGATTTCCGTATACCCGGCCAGGGCCTCGCCGCACAGGCGGAGCCACAAGGCCTGGCACAGCTTGTAAGCCACGCCGGCGCCGGCCAGCTCCTTAAACGGATAGGCGCAGCCTTCCTGCTTGGGATTCAGCACGGCGTAGGCCGGCGGTATGTCTGCCGGCGGCTCGTGGTGATCCGTCACGATGATATCCATGTCGCCGCGGAAGGAATCGACAATATCGTAGGAGGAAATACCGCAGTCCACCGTAATCAGCACATTCGTATGCTCGTCCTTCAAATGCTGTACGGCATCCCGGTTGAGGCCGTACCCTTCGCTCTGCCGTTCCGGTATATAAAAAGAGGGCTCGGCGCCCAAATCCGACAAGACCCAATACAGAAGCGACGTAGCCGTAATGCCGTCTACGTCATAATCCCCGTAAATGATAATCTTCTCTTTCCCTTCTATGGCCCGGCAGATGCGCTGCACTGCCTTTTCCATCCCTTTCATCAAAAAAGGGTCGCAGCTCTGTTCCAGCGAATCATAGAGAAAATGGCGCCCACATTCTGCCGAGGTGATACCTCTATGTACCAGAAGCTGCGCCAGTATAGGTGATATATGGAGTTGTTCAGACAATGAGCGCGCGCAGCCTTCGTCTGCCGGAATGACGCGCCATCTTTTTTTCATGACATCACAACGCATTCTCATAAATAATCACTATCAATAATCATATTCTTATTCTACCACGTTATATTCTCAAAATAAAGACATTGATGAAAAAAACTGTTATTTTCATGAAAAAAAACTGCCGCACCGTATGGTGCAGCAGTTTTCTTTATACGTACGCTATGCAGCGTTCAGACATTGCAGATTAAGCTTCAAAACCTTTCTGGAAACGTACATAGGTTTCGCGGCGGTTCTTAGCGTCGGCTTCTGTCTTCGCATACAATTCAGCAGCTTTTTCGGGGAGTGCCTTCTGGAGGGAAGCATAACGAACTTCGCCCTGGAGGAATTCCTGGAATTTGCTGTAATCCGGTTCTTTGGAGTCGAGGCTGAACGGATTCTTGCCTTCTTCTTTGAGAGCCGGGTTGTAGCGGAACAGATCCCAATAACCGCATTCGACAGCGAGTTTTTCTTCTGTCTGGCTCTTGCTCATGCCTTTGCGGATACCGTGGTTGATGCAAGGAGCGTAGCAGATGACGAGGGACGGGCCATGGTAAGCTTCAGCTTCTTTCAGAGCTTTGATGAGCTGGTTCTTGTCGGCGCCCATAGCTACCTGAGCTACGTATACATAGCCGTAGGAAATAGCCATCATGCCGAGGTCCTTCTTCTTCGTGCGTTTGCCGGCAGCAGCGAACTGTGCGATAGCAGCCGTCGGAGTAGCCTTGGAGGACTGGCCGCCCGTATTGGAGTAAACTTCCGTATCGAGTACGAGGACGTTTACGTCGTTGTCAGAAGCGAGGACGTGGTCAACGCCGCCGTAACCGATATCATAGGACCAGCCGTCGCCGCCGATGATCCACTGAGAACGTTTTACGAAGAACTGTTTCTTGTCGAGGAAGTCTTCGAGAACCGGTTTGCCTGCAGCTTCAGCTTCGAGGAGAGCCGTCAGCTTGTCAGCACGTTCACGGGAGCCTTCGCCTTCGTGTACGTTAGCAGCCCAGTCGCTCAAAGCAGCCTGGAGTTCTTCCGAAGCGACAGCTTTTGCTTCGTCGAGTTTAGCGACCAAATCCATGCGGACTTTGTCGACGCCCATGAACATGCCGAGGCCGAATTCAGCAGCGTCTTCGAACAAGCTGTTAGCCCATGCAGGACCATGGCCGGCAGCGTTCGTCGTGTACGGAGCAACCGGAGCAGATGCACCCCAAATGGAGGAGCAGCCTGTAGCGTTGGCGATCATCATGCGGTCGCCGAAGAGCTGCGTAACGAGTTTGACATACGGTGTTTCACCGCAGCCTGCGCATGCGCCGGAGAATTCGAGGAGCGGCGTTTCGAACTGGGAGCCGATAACGCTGTATTTGTTCTGCGGGTTAGCTTTCGGAGCAACCTTTTCCGTGCCATAGTACCAGAAGTCCATCTTAGCACGTTCTTCGTCCGTGTTCGGAACCATGGTGAGGGCTTTAACCGGGCAGACGTTTACGCAGCTGCCGCATTCGAGGCAGTCGAGCTGGTCGACGATGATAGCAACGTCGTATTCTTTGCCGGATTTAGCTTTAGCAGCTACTTTGTAGCCAGCCGGAGCAGCAGCCGTTTCTTCTTTCGTCGTCAATACCGGACGAATCGTAGCGTGCGGGCAGACGAAGGAGCACTGCATGCAGCCGATACATTTTTCAGCATCCCAGGACGGAACATGGAGAGCCGGGCCTGCTTTTTCAAATTTGGACGTGCCGGAAGGCATCGTGCCGTCTTCACGGCCGATGAATGCCGATACAGCGAGGTCGTCGCCAACCTGGCCGAGCATCGGAGCTGCAACGTTCGTGAAGTATTCCGGAGCCGGACGGCTTTCTACTACTTCGTCGACAGCGTCAGCCCAGGAAGCCGGATAGTTGACTTCATGGAATTCGCTTACGCCGGCGTCAACAGCAGCCCAGTTCATGTCGACGACATTCTGGCCTTTCTTGCCGTAGCTCTTAACGATGGAGTCTTTCAGGTATTTAACAGCGTCTTCCAGAGGAATAACTTTTGCCAATGCGAAGAACGCAGCCTGCATTACCATGTTGATGCGGGTGCCGAGGCCAAGTTTCTGGCCGATAGCGTCGCCGTTCAACGTATAGAATTTAACGTGGTTCTTAGCGATGTCGCGTTTGATCTTAGCCGGCAGTTCTTTGTCCAGTTCTTCGTCGGTCCACGTGCAGTTCAGCATGAACGTGCCGCCGTCTTTAATGCCGCGGAGCAGGTCGAAGCGTTTTACATAGGACTGACGATGGCAAGCGATGTAGTCAGCTGCGTCGATGAGGTACGGCATGTCGATAGGTTTCGTGCCGAAACGCAGGTGAGAAATCGTTACGCCGCCGGATTTCTTGGAGTCATAAGCGAAGTATGCCTGAGCATACATATCCGTGTGGTCGCCGATGATCTTGATAGCCGACTTGTTAGCGCCGACCGTGCCGTCAGAGCCGAAGCCCCAGAATTTGCAAGCCGTAAGGCCCGTCGTGTCAAGCGGCATCTTCGGTGCGCGCGGAAGGGACAGGTTCGTAACGTCGTCTTCGATGCTGAGGGTGAAGCCGTTGAGCGGATGTTCTTTCTTGAGTTCTGTGAATACGGACAAGATGTCTTCCGGCAGAACGTCTTTGGAGCCCAAGCCGGCGCGGCCGCCGATAACGTCGATATTGAGGCCTTCTTCTTTTACGAAGCCGACGATATCGAGGTACAGGGGTTCGCCGAGGGAGCCCGGTTCCTTCGTACGGTCGATAACGGCAATCTTCTTAACCGTCTTCGGCAATACGTTGAGGAGGTATTTATTGGAGAACGGACGATAGAGGTGAACGTTGATAGCGCCGACTTTTTCGCCCTGGCTCTGCAAGTATTCGACAGCCTGTTTAGCTACGTCGGACAAGGAGCCCATGGAAACTACGACATATTCAGCGTCTTCAGCGCCGTAGTAGTTGAACGGTTTGTAGGTGCGGCCCGTGATCTTGGAGATTTCATCCATGTAGCCAGCTACGATATCAGGCATAGCTTCGTAGTATTTGTTGCTGGCTTCTGTGTGCTGGAAGTAAACGTCCGGGTTTTCTGCAGTGCCGCGGATTTCCGGATGATCCGGGTTCAAAGCGCGTTTGCGGAAAGCTTTTACAGCGTCCCAGTCGATGAGGTTACGGAAGTTTTCGAAGTCCATAACTTCAACCTTTTGGATTTCGTGAGACGTACGGAAACCGTCGAAGAAGTTGATGAACGGCAAGGAACCTTTCAAAGCGGATAAGTGAGCTACGCCGCCGAGGTCCATAACTTCCTGTACGTTGGATTCAGCCAAGAGACAGCAGCCGGAAGCACGAGCGGACATAACGTCCTGGTGGTCGCCGAAAATGCTCAGGGCATGGTTAGCCAACGCACGAGCGGAAACGTGGAATACGCCCGGGAGAAGTTCGCCGGCAACTTTGTACATATTCGGGATCATCAGCAAGAAGCCCTGGGATGCCGTATATGTAGTCGTCAAAGCGCCTGCCTGCAAAGAACCGTGGAATGCGCCAGCTGCACCAGCTTCAGACTGCATTTCGAAAACTTTGACCGGATGGCCAAAGAGGTTCTTCATGCCTGCTGCAGCCCAATCATCGACATGTTCGGCCATAGGCGAAGACGGCGTGATCGGATAAATTGCGGCAACTTCAGTAAATGCATAGGACACCCATGCAGCTGCTTCGTTGCCATCCATGGTTTTGAATTTGCTCATAGATAAAACACGCTCCTTATAAAAATATATACCTCAATATAGGTTTTCCTATATTGCAGACAAAGTTAAAAGACATTCCGAATTTACTCGCGCGTCCCTTGCGTTGCATGCATCGCAGCTTCCAGTCTGTGATTCCATTCACAAGGCAGGCACACGCGTCCCGCTTCAAAAATAAAAACAGGAAGGTACGGATAATATTCAAAAAAGGTATTGATATTATTGCAAATTTGTAATACTATAATGATAGTATTACAGTTTTGCACACTCACGCCTTTTTTATGTATTTTCTGACCATCACATCCGAACGACTTTGTAACTTTTCCTTACGAGTTAATTATATGCCTAAGCAAATTGAAATTCAATAGGATTATGCCGGATTGCGATGCGATTTTGAACATTGGTTTGTGCCATTTTGTAAACGTATACTGTTTAGGTATTATTATAGGGAGGTGGCATTATGGATTTTCATCATCTCAAATATTTTGTAGAAGTCGCCGATAAAAAATCCTTCAGCAAAGCGGCCCGGACGCTGCATATTTCCCAATCTGCAATCAGCCGCACGATCAAGGCCCTGGAAGAAGAATTAGGCGTCGTCTTGTTTATGCGCAACGCCAAGGCCGTGGAATTAACCGACGCCGGCACGATATTCCTCTCCCACGCCAAGCGCGTCGTCTTCATGTTCGAGCATTTGAAGACCGACTTTGAAAACGAATTCAAGCTGGAGCAAGGGACGGTCCTCATCGGCCTGCCGCCTATTACGGGCGCGCCGATTTTCGCCAATCTCTTAGGGGCCTTTAAGCAGGAATACCCGCAGATTGAGCTCGACCTGTACGAGCACGGCTCGAAAAAGGTCGAAATCAGCGTGCAGGAAGGCCTCATCGACCTGGGCATCGTCTGTACCCAGCCGAAGGAAAAGGATTTCGAATCGTTCTTCCTGACCCAGGACCCGATGAACGTCATCATCCACCGGGACAACATCCTGAGCAAGGAAAAGACCATTCCCCTGAAAAAGCTGGCCAACGAATCGCTGGTATTATATCGCGACGACTTCAACCTGCACGACGAAATCATCCAGCACTGCAAGAAAATCGGCTTCCAGCCGAAAATCGTATTTGAAACGAGCCAGCGCGACCTCATGATTCAGACCGTCGTGGCCAACCTGGGCGTAGCGCTCCTGCCGAGCCGCCTCTGCCCGACGAAGGAAACGAATCCGCGCGTGTCCGAATCGGTCGTCGTCCGTCCGTTAGTAGAGCCGGAAATCATGCACGTATTGTACGTTATCTGGAAACGGGGACATTACCTCTCCCACGCAGCCCAGTTGTGGCTCGACTTCGTCCGCAACAAAGCCCGCGTCATTTCCAATTTATAACTCAGGCGCATTGCAGCGCGAAAGGTCGTGTTCTCCTTGTCCGTACGGGAAAAATTCATCCGCCGTGTCGTCTCCCTGTCTTCCCGCCGCTTAGGCGGCGATACCGATGCAGCCACGGAATTCGACTTACAGAAACGGTCGCTTCGCCGGCGTTGGGACGATTTGTTAGGAACGGAAAAGTTTCTCGCCGGCGCGGCGGCAGTCCTCCTGCTGTTGGTTATCGTACAATTCGTCTGGATTGCCGTCCTGCAGTACAACCTTTATACGCTGACGGAACAGGCCCGTATTCAGCAGACGCGAATCGCCCAGCTGGAACAATCTGTAAAAAAACACAATAACTTGCTGTATTCTACGGAAATCACCATGCAGGATATTGAAAAAAAATGGCACGACCTGCATTTCCGCGTATTGCAGAATACGTGGAAGTTAGATTCAAAAGCGGAAACTCCGTAAGACGCAAAGCCCCTTGCCGACACAGAACCGGCAAGGGGCTTCTTATATATAATGTATTATGTTGTCTATTATGTTGTCGTAAAGACGAGCTCCTTTTTATCGAGGCTGTCCACCTGAAGGACGTTGCCCTCCTTCAAGCTGCCGCCCAGCAGCATCTCGGCAATGGGATCTTCTACCAGCTTCTGGATAGCCCGCTTCAGCGGCCTTGCGCCGTAGGCAAAGTCGGTCCCTTCCTGTACCAGCACGTCGTCGGCTTCGGTCGTCCAGGTCATCTGCACGCCCTTTTCCTGAAGCCGTCTGCCCAGGTCTTCCAGCATGAGGGCCACGATGCGCCGCAGGTCCTCTGTTTCCAGTGGCTTGAAGACGAGCATTTCGTCGATGCGGTTGAGGAATTCCGGACGGAAAAACTTCTTCACGTCGTCGAGGATTTCCTTCTTAGCTATAGCAAAAGACGCCGCCTTGTCCTTGTCGGTTCCCGTCCCGGCTGCAAAGCCCATGACCGGCGCGCTCGGCTTCAAATGGGACGCGCCGAGATTGCTGGTCATAATGATGACCGTATTGCGGAAATCGACTGTGCGGCCCTTGGAATCGGTCAGCCGCCCTTCGTCGAGCACCTGCAGGAGCAGGTTGAAGAAATCGCCGCTGGCTTTTTCGACTTCGTCGAATAAGACGACGCTGTACGGCTTTTCCCGCACGGCGTCGGTCAGCTCGCCGCCTTCTTCATACCCGACGTATCCCGGCGGCGCGCCGACGAGGCGGGATACGCTGTACCGTTCCATGAATTCGCTCATGTCGATGCGTATCATCGCGTCCTGGCTGCCGAAAAGCTGACGGGCCAGCGTGCGGGCCAGCTCCGTCTTCCCGACGCCGCTCGGCCCCAGGAATAAGAACGAGCCGATGGGACGATTGACGTCTTTCAGGCCGGCGCGGGCCCGCCGGATGGCCTTGGCCACCGCCGTCACCGCTTCGTCCTGGCTGATAACCCGCTTATGCAGCTCTTCTTCCAGATGGAGCAGACGACGGGCTTCTGTTTCCGTCAGCTGCTGTACGGGGACGCCGGTCCACTGCGAAACGACGTCGGCCACGTCTTCTTCCGTCACGATGAGCTTCGCATCGTCATGGCGCTTCTTTTCCTGCTTCAGCGCGGCGATTTCATCGGCGATTTTCTTGCCTTCGTCACGCAGCGACGCGCACCGTTCAAACTCTTCACTAGCCAGGGCCGCGTCCTTTTCCTGACGAATCGCCGCCAGCCGCTGTTCCAGGGCCTGCACGTCCTGCGACGGCGCGTAGACCTTCATGCGCACGCGGGCCGCCGCTTCGTCGACGACGTCGATGGCCTTGTCAGGCAGATAGCGGTCCGAAATGTACCGGGCCGACAATTTGACGGCAGCCCGGACTGCTTCGTCGGTAATGCGCGCCTTGTGAAAGGCTTCGTACCGATCCCGCAGGCCGAATACGATCTGTTCGGCCTCGTCTTCCGACGGCTCGCCGACGAGGACGGTCTGAAAGCGGCGGGCCAGGGCCGCGTCCTTTTCCAGATTTTTCTTATATTCGTCGATCGTCGTCGCACCGATGCACTGCAGCTCGCCCCGCGACAAGGCCGGCTTGAGGATATTGGCCGCATCCATCGAGCCCTCTACGGCTCCGGCGCCGATGAGCTGGTGAAGCTCGTCGATGAATAGGATCATGTCGTCGTCCTGCTGGACGGCTTCGATGACCTGCTTAATACGGTCTTCAAATTCGCCGCGGTATTTCGTCCCGGCGACGAGGCTTCCCATGTCTAGGGAAAAGATACGCTTATGGGCCAGTACGTCGGGCACGTCGCCCGTTACGATGCGCTGGGCCAGCCCTTCAGCAATAGCCGTCTTGCCTACGCCGGGCTCACCGATGAGGACGGGGTTGTTTTTCGTACGGCGGCACAAAATCTGAACGACCCGTTCGATTTCCCGGCTCCGGCCGATGACCGGGTCGATCTTATCCTCCCGGGCCAGTTCGTTCAAATCGCGGCCAAATTCGGATAAATCGATGGCCTGCCCGTCGGCTTCGCCTCCGGCAGCGCCGTTATTCATGAGCTGGACGATTTTCTGCAGCAGTTCGTCTGGATTGACGTCCATCTGTTCCAAAATCCGCCGGGCCATGCAGCCCTGTTCCTGCAGCACGCCGGCCAGCATGTGCTCCGTGCTGATATATTGCTGCCCCAGCTGGTTCGCTGTCCGCACGGCCAGCTCCATGGTCCGCTTCGTCCGCGGCGTGAGCCGCAGGGCCGACGTCGCTTTCTCGCCGACGCCGACGGCGTTTTGAATCGCCCGGGTAACGTGCTCCGACGTCAGCCCCTGCTGTGCCAAAAACTGTCCGGCCATGCTGTCCGTATGGAGCACCAGGCCCAGCAGTATATGTTCTGTCCCGACATAATCATGGCGGAACGATTTTGCCGATTCCTGAGCATAGCGCAGTACCTTCTTCGCGTCGCTCGTAAATCGATTATTCATGTGTCTCACTTCCTTTTATAGGGACTCTGGAAGAGACGCCGCTCCGTCGCCTGCCGATACCATGCGGCGGATAACGGCCGCCCGTTCTCGTTCCATCTCCGTGTCTCCGAGTTCCCGCCCGGCTTCGGCCTGCAAGTACGCCGGCGTAATAGCCGTCAGCAGTCCCTCGTACAGCTGGGCCGGCTTTGCAATGACGCCGGCGTCGATGCCGAAGCGCAGATCGCTCAACAGCGACAGCCCTTCCTGTTCGCTCATCAGCCAGGCCTGCGACAGCGTGCCGTAGGCCCGGCAGAATTTATCCTTCATCGTGTCACCATCATGGGTCCACAAAATCTGACGGCAGTTTCGTTCTTCCTGCACGACCTGGGCGACGAGCTTGCGCAGCTGTCCTAAAATATCTTCTTCCGACACGCCCAGGGTAATCTGGTTGCTGATTTGGAATATGTTGCCGATATATTCGTCCCGTTCGCCGTACATACCGCACACGGCGAAGCCGAATTTCGTAATTCCCTGGACGATGCGGTTCAGCCTCTTCATCAATACCAGCGCCGGTATGTGAACCGTGACGCCGGCAATGAGTCCTGTACCAGTAATCGACGGGCTGGCCGTCAAATAGCCGAAGTCGTCGCGATAGGCAAAATTCAGCTTCTGTTCCAGGCAGTCGTCGATTTGAGACGCGTCGTCCCAAGCCTTTTGCAGGTCGAAACCGGCCGCCGCCGTCTGGATGCAGAAATGATCCGTTTCGTTGACCATGACGGCCGCAGCGCCGTCGTCCCGCACGATAACCGCCCGGGAAACAGGCTTTGTAATATGGGCGGCTGAGACGAAATGCTTGGCTGCCATCAGCTCCCGCTGCAGAGGCGTCAACTCGTCCAAATCAATAAAGGCATATCTCCCCCGTCCCATAACGCTTAAAAGAGGCGTCATGCGCCGCCCTTCGGCAAAGACAGCCGCCAATTCGGCGTCGGACGCCCGCTGGGGAAAGACGTAGTTCTTTAAATTCCGGGACAGGCGGATGCGGCTGTCGACGACGACGTCGCCATAATCGCCAATCTGTTCCTGCCAGGGACTGAGGGGCTTGCGTAGAAAGTCATACGGCATCGGTCAGCCCTCCCTTCCGCCGGCGTCAGGCTGCATCCTCTGCAGGGCCCGTATTTCGTCGCGGACCTTCGCCGCTTCTTCGTACCGCTCTTCCTGCACCAGCTTCTGCAGATGCTGGCGGAGGCGCTTGATATGCGTCATCGTGCGGAAGACGCCCGTGCCGCGGTTAGGCACCTTGCCGTCGTGTTTCGTGTGGCCGTGAATGCGGCGCAGCAGCGGCGGCAGCTCTTCCTTAAACGCTTCGTAGCAATCGGGGCAGCCAAAGAGCCCCGACCGGTTAAACTCGCCGTACGTCATGCCGCAGCTGGCGCAGCGCGGCTCTTCTTCCGACTGCCCCGTATAATCGGGATAAGCCATCTTGCGGAAAAAATCATTATTAATAATATTTAAGTCCTGAAACAGAGCTAACTTGCTATGTGTCTTTGCACACGCCGCGCACAAATGCAGATCTGTGCGCCGCCCATTTTCAAAGGACGCAATATGGACGACAGCCTCTCTCTTTTTGCAAATATCGCACAGCATCGGTATCACCCTCCTTCCGAAAATGGGCTAATGGGTATTCAGATGACGGAGAATCCGGCTGATGACAGCCAGCCGCTTCGCCTCGTCATCGATTTCCTTATACAATGCGTCAAAGGTCTGATGCATGAGAATAGCTTCTCGGTTCGTCATGCGGTGCTGCTTGATGAGCTGGAACAAAAATCCGTCCAAATCGTCCAAGGTAATGCTCACCGCCGGCAGCCGTTCTTCCAGCAGCACCGGCGTGCGGTCCTGCTGTTTCGGACGCAGGCGGACGATGCGGACGAAGCCGCCCGAACCGCGCCGCGATTCGACTAAAAATCCCTTGTCGTTGGAAAAGCGGGTGCTCAGGACGTAGCTGATCTGCGACGGCGCGCAGTTGAGCTCGTCGGCCAATTCATTGCGGCGCAGCACGATGTTTTCTTCCTCTTCTTCCAGCAGCTTATGCAAAATAAATTGTTCAATCTTATCAGCTAATATACTCATTATAATCACCTGCTCTATTGATTGTCGTACAAAAGACGTCTATTAGTTCATCTTTTTGACTTTATTATATTCGTCTTTTTGACTTTTTGCAAGCCGCTACGGCCTGCTATGACAAAAAAATACTGCAAGCCTCTGCCGCTGGGCAGACGACTTGCAGCATATATACATATATTATTCTTTCGGCGCTTCGATAGGGTCGTAATCGGCGGGCTTATCGACGATGGCCGCCTCATCCACGGCGGACGGAACGGGCGCGAACCCTTCGCGGAACAGGCCGCGAATCGCCTCGATATAGGCCGGTACGATCGTATCCATGAGCAGATACCGCTTCCGAAACAGATTGCGCTTCTGCGACTTGATTTCGTCGTACTTGCGCCGCTTTTCTTCGATAGGCAGGCGAATATACCACTGTTCCTTCCCGTCAGCTACAGCCCCTTCATCGTTCCAGAAGTCGTCGAAATTCGTCTTCTTCGAACGGTTGCCCCGCAGCAGGTGGCTGTTCGTATAAAATCCCTCGTCGGTAATGGCATACATATCGCGGATGCCCAAGGTCTGGACGAAGATGCGCATAAGATACAGGATAAAATTCTTCGGCCGGTAGCCGAAAAGCTTTTTCGTCAGCGCCTTTGTCGTTTCCAGGCCGTGCTTTGAGCCCTGAATCGTGCCGATGTACATAGACGGAGCGCCGTCGGCATTGTAATCAAAGCGGAAGTTAAAATGGTAAATCATTTCGCCTTCATGATACAAGTACAAGGACAAAAAGCCTTCCTTGCGCTGCCCCGTATCGAAAATCAGGCGTGCCTCCAGCGGCAGCGACGCGTCAGGCGATTTCCACAGCGTATAGCCCTTGCCCCAATACAGCTCATGAATGACTTCGTCGGAAAACATAGTCCGCAAAATCGTAAAATGATGAAGCAGCGCGTCCAGGCGCTGGCGCATCGTCGAATTTTTAAACAGGAACACGCGGGTCATGACTTCCTGAAAATCCGGGTCCTGCCTGTCGAAAAAGCCCTTCATCGGCTCGTAGGCGTCAAAAAAAGAATATAGTTCCTCAAATAAAGAGCGGTTCGTCACGGCGCGGACAAAAAAAACGACGGCCCGCTTATTTTCTTGAAAATTGCGCGGACCGTAAATGGTACGGGACAATCGCCAGAAATAAGATATGCTATGCATGAAACAGCCCCCTTTAGGCAAAAATACATCGATGATAACCGTAGCAATAAATTATATTATACGTTTTTTTATTTTATACTGTCAACGTCTCTTTTTACCTGTTTTTTACCTGCCTTTGACGGTGAGTTTATACATTCTTTATATAGTAAATATATCATGATTAGTCAGAAGGGAGTATTCCGTTTATGAAGTATCCGACAAAAAAACGCATGCAGAAATACGCCGCCAGCGTAGTCTGCGCCTTATCGATCCTCACGGCCGTACAAGCGGCCCCCGTATGGGCCGCACCGGTCCATACTGCCGCCGTCAGCCAGAGCGCCGCGCAGCAGCACGTCCAGAGCGCCAACTGGGAACCGACCGTGAAGGCTTCCTTAAATCAGTTCATGGACATGTACGGCAGCCGTTCTGCTTCGTACGACGCAGCCAACCGCCCCTACGCCGTCTTTGATTTCGACAACACGACGTCTATCCTGGACGTAGAAGAGCAGCTCATGGTCTGGCAGCTCGACCGCCTGGCCTTTGCCATTGAACCGGACCAGATGGAAGCCGTCCTGCGCACGGGCATTCCTGCCGATAAGCTGACCTTGACGTACGGCGCCGACGACGGCGACGGCCGCCCCGTCTCGATTGAAGCAGCCATTAAAGACGCCGCAGCAGCTTATAAACAATTGTACGCCAAGGGATTGATTACCAAAACGGGCAAGGAACAGCCTGCCGAAGTACGGGTCAGCCCGGAATATAAAGAGTTCACTGCCAAGATGCGCTGGCTCTACGACGCTATCGGCGATACGATGGACGCTTCCGTTTCCTATCCCTGGGTCACGTACTGGTACACGGGCATGACGCCTGACGAAGTATACAATTTGGCCTATGAAAGCCACAGCTTCTATGGTAATCCCGATAAAGGCCAGACGTGGAGCAAAGGCAAATATGTCAGCCCCGTCGATTACAAGAGCGAAGCCGGCAATGTATCCGTATCGTACAAACTCGGCATCACCGTCTCTCCGGAAATGAAGGAGCTGTACAAGACCTTAAACGACAACGGCATCGACACCTGGATTGACACGGCCTCGCCCGTTGACGTCGTACGCGCCGCCGTCGATTACTTCCAGGTTCCCGGCGTCGACGGCATCGTCGGCATGACCAACAAAAAAGACGCCCAGGGCCGGTATATCAACTCGTACGACTACGAGCTTCATGCCCAGACCCAGGGTGTCGGCAAATCCCTGACCATCGACAAGGTCATCGCGCCGAAGTACAACGGCCAGGGCCCTGTTTTCGCCGCCATGGATTCTCAGGGCGACTTCAATTTCTGCACGGAATATAAAAACACCAAGGCCGTCTTAATCCTGAACCGCGAACGTTCTGACGATGCCGGCTTATGCGCCGCCGTCGCCGCATGGCAGAAAAAACACGGCGTTACCTTGGCCGAAGCCAATAAAAACGGCGACACGCTGTTCCTCCTGCAGGGCCGCAACGAAAACGCCGGCGTCCTGTGGGCGACCGACCAGACTCAGCTGCTCGGCAAAAAAGACAACGCCTACTTATCTGATAAAGCCTTAGACGTAATCAGCCAGTTAGATGCCGGCAAAACGGTAAAACAAGCCCTGGAAGACAACACGAAGCTGAAAGATTACCAAGGCTACAAAACGCGTTAAGCAGCTATATGCCGTCATATAGTTACTTATATACTTCACAATGTATTTCCCAGTCCTTCCCAGCAAGTCCGAGGAAAAAACAAGCCGGAGCGCAGCGCCCGGCTTGTTTTTTTGCGTCTGAAAGACGACGCGGTTATTTTAATTTTTTGAGGATGCGGGGATTGACGCAGCGGATATCCCGCACGCCCGTAATCATCATGGCGTCGCACAATTCGCGCTTAAACGTATCCAGCATCAGCTTGACGCCTTCCGCGCCGCCGCCGATGGCCGCAACGGCTGCCGGACGGCCGACGAGGACGGCGTCGGCGCCTAGAGCAATGAGCTTCAATACGTCTTCGCCGTGACGGACGCCGCCGTCGGCAAAGATCGTAATCCGCCCCTTGACGGCTTCGGCGATTTCCGGCAGTACGTCGGCCGTGCCGACCATACCGTCCAGTACGCGGCCGCCGTGGTTGCTGACGACGATGCCCTTAGCTCCCGCTTCCGCGCAGGCCAACGCTTCTTCCGCCGACATGACGCCCTTTACGATAAAGGGAATCTGAATGGACGCCGCTACCTTCGCAATGCTTTCAGCGCTCTTCGGGCCGACAGGCTGGCCGAAAATGCGCATATTGATCAGCGTCGCCGCGTCGATATCGCAGGCCACGGCCGGAGCGCCTGACTGTTCCGCCAATACGGCCTTTTCGATGATCTTGTCGTCTTCCCGCGGCTTAATCGTCGGGACGACGCAGCCCGGACGCTTTTTACAGGACGCGATGCCCGAAGAGTACATGTACGGCGCGCCGCTGTCACCGGTGAAGGCCCACGTGCCGGCTTCCATCGCCCCCTGCGTAACGGCTTCGTCGTATTTGATTTCTTCCTCTTCCGGGTCGCCGTCGACCTGAGCGTTCAGGACGATGCCGCCTACCGGCGCGATGAGTATAGGCAGGCTCAGGGTCTTGCCAAAAATTTCAACGGCCGTCGACGGTTCTTCTACGCCCGACATGCTGCGCATGATCAAGCCGTACTCCTGCAGCGATTCCAAGTTGCGCGCAAAGGAACGGCCCGTCCGCAGTCCGCCGAAGCCGGGAATCATGCCGACACAGGCTTTGCCGTTGCACTCCGGACAGACGCGGCAGCCTTTCATCCGTTTTTTAGCCTGTTCGCGAATTTCCTTCATATCCATTGCAATATTCCTCCTTTAACAAAAAAAGCTTACTATCATGAGTATACCACATGATAGTAAGCTTTTACTAACAACTTACGCTAATTCTTTTGGAATTAGTCCATTTTTACGAAAGCGTCTTTACCAGCGCCGCAGGTCGGGCATGCCCAGTCTTCCGGCAAATCGGCAAATTTCGTGCCAGCTGCTACGTTGTTTTCAGCGTCGCCTTCAGCTTCGTCATAAATGTAACCGCAGATGGTGCATTCGTATTTATCCATTGAAAAAACCTCCCTAAAAAGAAACATTAATAAATATCAATTATTGATAATCCTTAACTATCATACCATACGGGACGATATTTTGCAACCTTATTTTGCCTTTTTACCCATGCTGATGTCGACGATACCCGTCGAGTACGGCGCGATTTCATACTGCCCGAAAATGAAGTGGATGACCTTGTTTTCGTCGAGGTAATAATTCTTCGGCAGCTCCGTCAGGCCTTCGAAATATGTGGACAGCTGATACTTGCTCAGGAAAATCTTGGCGTTGATGCGGTCCAGCGTAAAGAATTCCGCATCCTCTGGCCGTACCAAATCCTGCCAGTCCAGCCGTTCGCCCGTTTCCAAATCGAAGGTCACGCCGTGCTTCCAGCTCGTCGGGTGGGCGGCCTTGTCAAAATAGATATAGCCCTGGTCGATGAAGGACAGATACTTGCCGTCGTTGAGCGTCACGACGTACGACTTTTCTTCAGTCATCTTCATGCCTTCCATGCTTTCTTTATCAAAAAACGCCTTGGCCTTGGCTTGTTCTTCTATAAAGTATTGCGCGATTTTCTGGCTGGCTGCAGCGTTGCCGGCGACGGAAACTGCCGGATACTGTATCGTCAGCGTGCTGCCGTTTGATTTCGTGTATACGGCCTTCTGCGCGTCCTGCACCGTCGCCGGGGCCGCGGCGAAGGATAACGAGCCGACCAGCAAGGCGGCGCACAGCGCGGCCGCTAATTTTTCTTTCATCATACCTACCTCCTGCGTACTGTGTATGCTTTATTATACCATAGTTCAAAAAGCAAATGCCATTGTATTTCAGGGATAATCCTTAAACATTCTGTAAATCCGCCTTATTTTCCACGACTTTCCTCTTTTCATCCGTTCCCAGGCGGAAAAAGTAATAGACGTTTTCCGCAGCCTGCCGGGTCATGCCCGGCACGGCGGCCAGCTCTTCTACCGTAGCCGCCTTCATGGCGTCCAGATTTTTAAAGGCTCCCCACAAGGCCTTGCGCCGTTTCGGCCCGATGCCTTCGATGTGATCCAGAATAGACACGAGATTCCGCTTGCCCCGAAGGCTGCGGTGATACGTAATGGCAAAACGGTGCGCCTCGTCGCGGATAGCCTGGAGCAGCTGCAGCTCCGGCGTGTGATGACTCAGGATAATCGAATCGCTCCGCCCCTCGACGAATACTTCTTCTATCCGCTTGGCCAGACTGATAACCGGCGCTTCGCACCCCGCCTCGCGTATAATAGGCAGGGCGGCGTGAAGCTGCCCCTTGCCGCCGTCGATGACGATGAGGTCCGGCGCGGGCCAGTCCCGCTCGCCGTAGCGGCGGCCCATGATTTCCGCCATGGATTTGAAATCATCAGGCTTCCCCTGCACGGTTTTCAGCTTAAACCGCCGGTACTCCTGCTTCGCCGGCCGGCCGTGCTCAAAGACGACCATCGACGCGACCGTCTCAATCCCCTGCGTGTGGGATATGTCGAAGCATTCCATGCGCTCCGGCAGGCGCGGCAGGTCGAGGACGCGGGCCAGGGCTTCGACGGCTCCGCTGGTCTTGTCCGTATCGTGCTGCCACTGGAGGCGGCGCTGTTCGAGGAGAACGCGGGCGTTATCCTCGGCCATGGTCAGCAGTTTCTTCTTGAGGCCCCGCTGCGGGATGACTAAGGCCACGTTTTGTCCCTTCTGCAGCGTCAGCCGCCGTTCGTAATCCTCTTTATCCTCTACGGCCGAGACGATAATTTCCTTGGGCACGAACACGCCGTCGACGTAATACTGATCCAATACGGCCGACGTCAAAGCGGCCGCCGTTTCGTCGGCACTGTTTTCCAGGCTGAAGGTCTCCCGTCCCATGAGGCGGCCCTGGCGGATAGTGTAAATCTGGACGCAAGTCTGCCCGGCGTCGCCGGCAAAGCCGAGAACGTCCATGTCGCCGCCGCCGACAGTCGTAATATTCTGCTGTTCCTGAATCACCTTGACGGCAGTTATCTGGTCGCGGTACATGGCGGCCTTTTCGAACTCCATCTCTTCCGCCGCCGCTTCCATCTGCTCCTGCAGCCTTCGCACGACGCCCGCATCGCGTCCTTCCAGTATGTCGACGGCCTGTTCTACAAGCTTGCCGTATTCACCCTTCGTAATGTAGTGGACGCACGGCGCGTCGCAGTGATGCAGATGGTACTGCAGGCAGGGCCGATCGGCCTGCATCGTCCGGCAGGAACGGATGCGAAAGGCCCGCTGGATGAGCTTCAGCACGCGATGAACGGCGCCGGCGTCGGCAAAGGGGCCGAAATAGCGGGCGCCGTCTCGATGGACGCGGCGGGTCATAAAGACACGCGGATAGTCTTCCTGCACCGTCACCTTGATATACGGGTAGGTCTTATCGTCGCGCAGCATGATATTGTAGCGCGGGCGATGCTTTTTAATGAGCGTGTTTTCCAGTATGAGCGCTTCCATCTCGTTGGCTACGACGATAGTTTCCACATCGGCGGCGTGGCTCATCATCGCCGTCACCTTCGGCGCGCGCTTGGCGTCGTGCCGGACGTAGCTGCGCACGCGATTACGCAGATTCACGGCCTTGCCGACGTAAATGATCTGTCCCCTGTCGTTTTTCCACAAGTATACGCCGGGCTGGGTCGTCAAATTTCGTACCTTATCGAGTACGGCTTCACTCAAGGCCATGGCAGTTCCCCTTCATCAAGTCCTTCGTCCGTTCCAATACGGGCTTCAGGAATCTTCCCGTATAGGACTGCGGCACCTGGCAGATATCCTCCGGCGTCCCCGTCGCTACGACTGTGCCGCCGCCGTCGCCGCCTTCAGGGCCTAAATCGACGAGATAATCCGCCGCCTTGACGACGTCGAGGTTGTGCTCGATGACTACAACCGTATCGCCGCCGTCGATGAGCATCTGCAGTACGTCCATGAGCTTATGAATATCGGCGGCATGGAGGCCCGTCGTCGGTTCGTCGAGGATGTACAGCGTCCGGCCTGTACTGCGCTTGGACAGCTCCGTCGCCAGCTTGACGCGCTGCGCTTCGCCGCCCGATAAGGTCGTCGCCGGCTGGCCGAGGCGGATATAGCCCAGCCCCACGTCCTGCAGGGTCCGCAGCTTATTGAGGATGCGGGGAATATTTTCAAAGAAATCACAGGCGTCGTCGACAGTCATGTTGAGGACGTCCGATATGGTCTTCCCCTTGTATTTAACTTCCAGCGTCTCCCTGTTGTAGCGCGCGCCGTGGCATACCTCGCAGGGCACGTATACGTCGGGAAGGAAGTTCATTTCGATGCGGATGATGCCGTCGCCGCGGCAGGCCTCACAGCGGCCGCCCTTGATGTTGAAGCTGAACCGCCCGGCCTTGTAGCCTCTCACCTTTGCCTCCGGCGTCTGGCTGTACAGCTGGCGGATGAAATCGAAGACGCCTGTATACGTCGCCGGATTGGAACGGGGCGTACGGCCAATAGGCGACTGGTCGATGTTGATGATCTTATCGATATATTCCGTCCCTCTGATTTCCCTAAACTTGCCGGGACGATGGGGCGTGCCGTATACGGCTTCGGCCAATCCCTTATACAGGATTTCGTTGACCAGCGTCGACTTGCCCGACCCCGATACGCCCGTCACGACAGTCAGGGTGCCGATGGGAATCGATACGTCGATGTTCTTCAAGTTGTGCTCCGCCGCGCCGATGACTTCGATATACGTCCCGTTGCCTTGGCGCCGCTCCTCCGGAATAGGGATATATTTCGCCCCCTTTAAATACTGTCCCGTCAGGGACTGCTCGCAGGCCATAATATCCTCTGCCGTCCCCTGGGCCACGATTTCACCGCCGTGCTCTCCCGCCGCCGGGCCGATGTCCAGTATATAATCGGCGGCCCGCATCGTATCCTCGTCATGCTCGACGACGATGAGCGTATTGCCCAAGTCGCGGAGGTGCTTCAAGGCCTGGAGCAGCTTGTCGTTGTCCCTCTGATGGAGGCCGATAGACGGCTCGTCGAGGATGTATAAAACGCCGACCAGACCGGAGCCGATCTGCGTCGCCAGGCGGATGCGCTGCGCTTCGCCGCCCGACAAGGTGCCGGCCGTACGGGACAAGGTCAGGTATTCCAGGCCTACGGTCTGAAGAAATTCCAGGCGGGCCCGGATTTCCTTAAAAATCTGCCGGCCGATCATCTGCTGTTTTTCCGTCAGCTCCAAGCCGTCAAAAAATCGAATCATGTCGCCGACAGTCAAATTGGTCAGCTCGGAAATATTCAGGCCGCCGATTTTAATAGCCAGCGCTTCATGGCGCAGGCGAGTGCCGCCGCACGTCGTGCAGGGCTTGACCGACATAAACTGCTCGAACTGGTCGCGCATCATGTCGGACGACGCCTCCTTATAGCGGCGGCGCACCATGGGAATGACGCCTTCAAAGGCCGTGGCGTACTGCTTCACTTCGCCGCGCAGGTTTTCATACTCAAAGACGCACGTGTCGTCAGAGCCCCACATCAGCTTTTCCTGCAGCTCGCCGGGCAGCTCGTCATAGCTGCTGTCCAGCGTAAAGCCATAGGGCTTGAGCAAGCCGCCGAGCTGGCGCATAAACCACGAATCGGGATTGCTGCTCAGGGCTGCAATAGCGCCGTCAGCAAAGGATTTCGTTTTATCAGGCAGTACCAAATGGGGATCGACCTCCATGGTGCTGCCGATGCCGGAACAGGCCGGGCAGGCGCCGAAGGGGCTGTTGAAGGAAAAGAGATGGGGCTCGATTTCCGGCAGGCTCACATGGCAGTCAGGGCAGGCGAAATGCTGGCTAAAGGTCAGCACCTCGTCCGTGCTCATGCGCAGGATATGGACGATGCCGCCGGCCAGCTTGGCCGCCGTTTCCAGCGAATCGGTCAGGCGGGGCAAAATGCTGTCCTTAATGACCAGCCGGTCGATGACCACGTCGATAGTATGCTTTTTATTCTTATCCAGAGGAATATCGTCGGACAGGAGATATACCTCGCCGTCGACGCGGACGCGGACATAGCCGTCTCGCACCAAGCCGGCCAGCACCTTCTGATGCGTTCCCTTACGGCCGTCGACGACAGGGGCCATGACCATGACCTTCTCCCCCGCGCCGAGAGCCATGACAGAGTCGGCCATCTGCTCGATCGTCTGCTGGCGGATCGGCTTCCCGCACTTCGGGCAGTAGGCGTCGCCTACGCGGGCGTAGAGCAGACGCAGGTAGTCGTAGATTTCCGTGACCGTGCCTACAGTCGAGCGGGGATTGCGGCTCGTCGTCTTCTGGTCGATGGAAATAGCCGGCGACAGGCCTTCGATATAGTCGACGTCAGGCTTGTCCATTTGCCCTAAAAACTGCCGGGCGTAAGCCGACAAGGATTCAACATAACGCCGCTGGCCTTCGGCGTAAATCGTGTCGAAGGCCAGAGACGATTTCCCCGAACCGGATAAGCCCGTAAAGACGACGAGCTTATCGCGGGGAATTTTTACATCTATATTTTTCAAATTGTGCTGTCTCGCACCTTTGATACTGATATATGGTTCCTGCATAGGTTACGTTTTACTCCTTTTTGCCTTAGGTTTGCTTGGGGCGTCCGGCTTTTTCCGCCGCGCGTCGGGCCGGCGCACCTTGCGCACGTACCGGGACGAGGGCATATCCTTGCCCTGCAGCTCCTTAGGCAGCGTGTCGTCGTGGCTCATATCAGCCAGCTGCTGCCGCAGCTGCCCCAGGCGGTCGCGCAGTTCCGCCGCCTTTTCAAATTCCAGATTTTTCGCCGCCGTCTTCATCTGCTGGGTCATGGTGTTGATGACCTTATGCAAGGCCTCCTTCGTCAGCTTTTCACCTTTGCCTCTATATTCGGCCTGGTCTTCGGCGACCTTCGTCAGCTCGATGAGGTTGACGACGTCTTTCTTGACGGATTTCGGCGTAATATGATGCTTTCGATTATAAGCGTCCTGCACCTCGCGGCGCCGCTTCGTTTCGTCCATAGCCCGAGCCATGGAATCGGTAATCTTGTCAGCGTACATGATAACCGTGCCGTCGACGTTTCGCGCCGCCCGCCCCATCGTCTGGATGAGAGACGTATCGGAACGAAGGAATCCTTCCTTGTCAGCGTCGAGAATCGCTACGAGGGACACCTCCGGCATGTCCAGCCCTTCGCGCAGCAGATTGATGCCGACGAGGACGTCGAATACGCCGGCCCGCAGGTCGCGGATGATTTCGGCCCGCTCGATCGTCGCAATATCCGAATGGAGATAGCGGACGAGGACGCCCATTTCCTTTAGATAATCGGTCAAATCCTCGGCCATCTTCTTGGTCAGCGTCGTCACCAGCACGCGTTCGTTCTTTTCAGTCCGTTTCCGTATTTCACCCAGCAAATCATCCATCTGCCCGGCAATGGGCCGCACTTCGACCTTCGGGTCCAGGAGCCCCGTCGGGCGGATAATCTGCTGGGCCAAATTGGTCTGGACCTCCATTTCATAGGGCCCCGGCGTCGCGCTGACGTAGATAACCTGGTTAATCCGTTCGACGAATTCTTCAAATTTCAGCGGCCTGTTGTCCAGCGCCGACGGCAGGCGGAACCCGTACTCGATGAGGTTTTCCTTCCGCGACCGGTCGCCGGCGTACATAGCCCGCAGCTGCGGCAAGGTGACGTGCGATTCGTCGATCATGATGAGGAAATCGTCGGGGAAATAATCGAGGAGCGTGTACGGCGCTTCGCCAGCCTTCCGTCCTGCCAGATGGCGGGAATAGTTTTCGATGCCCGAGCAGTAGCCCATTTCCATCATCATTTCCATATCGTACCGCGTCCGCTGCTCCAGCCGCTGTGCTTCCAGCAAATGGCCCCCTTCCTTCAGGATAGCCAATCGCTCTTCCAGCTCGGCCTCGATCGTCTTCAGGGCCTTATCCATTTTTTCCTTCGTCGTGACATAATGGCTGGCCGGATAAATGGCCACGTGCTTGCGCTCGGCCACAACCTCGCCAGTCAGCACGTCGACCTCCGTCAGCCTGTCGATTTCATCGCCGAACATTTCAATGCGGATGACGGAGTTGTCGAAGGCCGCCGGGAATACTTCTATCGTATCGCCGTGAACGCGGAAAGTACCCCGTTCGAGATTCATATCGTTGCGGGAATACTGGATATCGACGAGCTTATGAAGAATTTCTTCCTGCGTCTTTTCCTGTCCCAGACGCAGCGACACGACGAGATCGCTGTAATCCTCCGGATCGCCTAAGCCGTAGATACAGGACACGGAGGCCACGATGATGACGTCGCGCCGTTCAAACAGGCTCATCGTCGCCGAATGGCGCAGCTTGTCGATTTCATCGTTAATCGACGCGTCCTTTTCGATATATGTATCCGTAGACGCGATATACGCCTCCGGCTGATAGTAATCGTAATAGCTGACGAAATAGGCCACTTCGTTGTCCGGGAAAAAGGCCTTGAATTCGCTGCACAACTGGGCAGCCAGCGTCTTGTTATGCGCAATGACCAGCGTCGGCTTCTGCACGGCCTCGATGACCTTGGCCATCGTAAAGGTCTTGCCTGTCCCCGTCGCGCCCAGCAGCACCTGGGCCCACTGCCCAGACCGTATCCCTTCGGCCAGCGACGCAATCGCCTCAGGCTGGTCGCCCATGGGCTCGTACGGCGCGACGACGCGAAACGGCCGCGACGTATCATAATCCTTATTCAAATACGACTGTATATCCATAACACTCTCCTGCCACGGCATAGTAAAAAATAATTATTATTGATTACCTTAGTATAGCACGGCTGCAAACGTATGTACAGATGATTCTACAACCAATTCGTCTCCACTTCGTCTTTTAGCCGGCAGAACATATCATAGTACGACGCCTTCGTCTGTCTCACGATGGATAAGGCAATAAGCTCGTTATACGAATGACTCACGTTATTTCGGGCCTGCAACGCCTGAAGCCACATCGTTTCATTGCGTATCATATTCGCTTTATAGGCCGTCTTTAAAATCTGCCTGGGCGAGCCTGTCGCGCTTTCGGCATAGCCGCTGTCTTCCAGCAGTTCTTTCATCATCTTCCATGCTTGTTCAAAGCAAATTTCATACAGCCCGACTAATCCCGTCAAAACAACGGTATTATACGGTTCTTCATAGGAAAATAGCTCCTTAAGATTTTTCAAGGCCGCACAAAAATTATCGTACTTTTTCATAAATGACAATGCCCTCTCTTTCGATAGATTGCCGCAATTCGTCCTGCACTGGCCCGTCTAAATCGACGACGTCGTACATGAGCAGCGTCGACGTTTCTTCGTCTACGGCCAAGGCAAATTGGACGACATCGCCGCCGCTGACGGCCAGATCTATGTCACTCGTCCGTTTGTAATCGCCCCGCGCTCTGGAACCAAATAAAATGACTTTTTCTATATGATATGTTTCTGCCAACTGCCGTATCTCATCCAGTACGCCCGGACGAATTCCAAACTCCATGCCCTTCACCTCATTCCAATATCTATCCTTATTATATCATCCTCCGTATAAAAACTATACGCCGTATATTCACGACGATCCTTTCCTGCACATACAAAAACGAGAGCCCTGACACGGACTCTCGTCGTAACGCTATGCTATTATTTTGCCATCATTTCGGCTACCTTATTAGCGAAGGCTGCCGGGTCATCGGGCATGATGCCTTCGAGAAGCAAGGCCTGATCGTAGAGCATCTTGCAGTAGTCTTTGAATTCAGGCGTATCCTTGCCGGCTTCGTGAATGCCCTGAAGCTTGGCGAAGAGCTGATGCTGCGGGTTGATTTCCAAAATGCGGCGCGCCTTGAGCATCGGGTTGTCGGCGGCGGCAAAGGCTTGTTCCATCGCCAGGGACGGGCCAGCCGCGTCGGCGACGAGGCAGACGGCGCCGCTCTTCAAGCGGTTGGACAGGCGGACGTCGACGACCTTGCCGTCGAGGAGTTCTTTCATGTCCTTCAGAAGGCCTTCGTTGCTCTTAGCCAGGTCTTCGTTTTTCTTCTTTTCTTCCTTAAATTCTTCGTCTTCCAAATCCAAATCGCCGCGGCTGATGGAGTGGAATTTCTTGCCGTCGTATTCGCGGATGGCTTCTACGGCGAATTCATCGACGGGATCGGTCATGCACAAGACTTCGATGTCTCTGTCGCGGAGCATTTCCATCTGCGGCAAGGCGTCGATAGCGGCCTTATCCTTGCCCGTAGCGTAGTAGATTTTTTCCTGGCCGTCTTTCATGCGGCCGACATATTCTTTCAGCGTGCAGAGCTTGCCGTCCTTGGACGACATGAACAGGAGCAGGTCTTTCAGCTTATCTACGTTGTTTTCTCCGGTCATCATGCCGCTGTACACGCCGATTTTCAAGGACTTGCCGTATTCGGCCCAGAATTTTTCATAGGCTTCGCGTTCTTTGTCGAGCTTGCGGGCCAGCGTCTTGAGGATGTTCTTTTCCAGATTACGGCCGATGAGCTTTAATTCACGGCTCTGCTGGAGCAGTTCGCGGGAAATGTTGAGAGACAAATCAGGAGAATCGACAAGGCCTTTGACAAAGCGCAGGTAATCGGGCAGCAAATCTTTGCATTTATCCATGATAAATACATGGCGCGAATAGAGCTGCACGCCCGGTTCATAATCGGCATAGTACAGATTGAAAGGCGCACTGCCCGGAATAAACAGCAAGGATGTGTATTCTACATTTCCTTCAACGCGGCTATGGAAGATTTCCATCGGTTCGTCCCATTCATAGAACTGATGCTGGAAAAATTCCCTGTATTCTTCAGGCTTAATATCCGACTTATTACGGGTCCACAAGGGCTGCATGGAGTTAAGTGTCCGCGTTTCCGTATGTTCTTCTTCCGGTGCGTCTTCAATAACCTTGCCGTCGGCGTCCTTCGGCTTTTCCTTCGTCGTGAAGTCCATCGTAATGGGATAGCGGATGTAGTCGGAATATTTCTTGACCAGGCTTTCCAGGAGGTATTTGTCCGTGTAGTTTTCTTCCGTTTCGCCGCCGTAAAATTCCTTGCCCAAGGTCAGGATAATCGTCGTGCCGTGCTTCGGCTTTTCGCAGGTTTCCAGCGTATACTGGCCGTCGCCTGCCGATTCCCATTTATAGGCTTCTGTTTCGCCGGCTTTGCGCGTGACGACCGTCACCGTATCGGCGACCATGAAGGCCGAATAAAAGCCGACGCCGAACTGGCCAATCAGGTCTTTGTCGACGCTGCCGCCTTCCTGGGCTTCCTTCAGCTTTTCCAAAAAGGCCTTCGTGCCCGATTTAGCAATGGTGCCCAAGTTCTGCATGAGCTCGTCTTTATTCATGCCGATGCCGTTATCGGAAATCGTCAGGGTATGCTTGTCTTCATCCGGCGTCAAATGGATTTCAAAGGCCGTATCGCCTTCGAGAAGGTCGTTATTTGTCAGCGATTCGTAATGCAGCTTATCGATCGCGTCGGATGCGTTGGAAATCAGTTCCCGTAAAAATATTTCGTGATTCGTATAAATGGAATGAACCATCAAGTCCAGCAGTTGTTTCGTTTCCGCTTGGAATTCAAAGGTTTCTTTCGCCATGTTCAACAATCTCCTTTATTCAGAATGTGTTAGCACTCTTAGCATCAGAGTGCCAACTCCCTTTTATATAATACAATAAAAAGTCAAATAGTCAATAGCAAACTTGCAAATCTGCGGCAATTCCAGCCTTCTATCCGCCAAAATATTTCCCTTTGTCATTTAGGGTAGGTTATTTATTATATAATTTATTATACATATACGTTGAATCCTGCCGTCATCAGGTCTATAATAAGTGATATACAATATATGCATGATTTTTTATCATATATACGCGTCAGCGTATCCACTATACAGCAGGGGGGTATTATATCATGATACATACGTATGGATTAGAACGAATCGGAATTTTTTACCCGGCCAACGTGTACCGCAACATGTCTCCGGCCTGGCTGACCGAGCAGGCCCTGATTCGCGGCGAAGGCATGCTGAGCGACACGGGAGCCTTAGTCGTCCAGACTGGGAAATACACGGGCCGTTCGCCGAAGGACAAATTCATCGTCGACACGCCGGCCATTCATGAATACATCGCCTGGAACAACGTCAACCGCCCGATTTCGCGGGAAAAGTTTGACGCCTTGAAGGCTAAGATGACGGCTTATCTGCAGAACCGTGATATCTTCCTCTTCGATGGCTTTGCCGGCGCCGATTTAATATGCCGCAAAAAATTCCGCATCATCAATGAATTAGCCAGCGAAAACCTGTTTATCCGCAACCTGCTCATCCGCCCGACGGCCGACGAATTGAGCCAGTTCGGCGACCCGGACTTTACGGTCATCGTCACGCCGGGCTACCGCTGCGACCCGAAGACGGACGGCGTCCGTTCTGAAGCGGCTATCATCATCGACTACGAAACGCGGGTCGTCCTCATCGCCGGCACGCAGTACGCCGGTGAAATCAAAAAGAGCGTCTTCTCCGTCATGAACTACTTCCTGCCTGACGAAGGCGTCCTGCCCATGCACTGCTCGGCCAACATGGACCCGGTCACGAAGGAAACGGCCATATTCTTCGGCTTATCCGGCACGGGGAAAACGACCTTGTCGGCAGACCCGAACCGCAAGCTCATCGGCGACGACGAACACGGCTGGTCGCCGCGGGGCATCTTCAACTTTGAAGGCGGCTGCTATGCCAAGTGCATCAACCTGAACCCCGAAAAGGAACCAGACATTTACAACGCCATCCGTTCGGGCAGCCTCGTCGAAAACGTCGTCCTCGACCCGGCGACGCGGCGGCCGAACTATTTCGACAGCAAGTATACGGAAAACACCCGCGTCGGCTATCCCATCGACTACATTCCTAACGCGGCCATTCCCGGCATCGGCGGCATCCCGAAGGTCATCATCTTCCTGACGGCCGACAGCTTCGGCGTCCTGCCGCCTATCTCCCGCCTCAGCAAGGAAGCGGCTATGTACCACTTCATTACCGGCTTTACGTCGAAGGTAGCCGGCACGGAACAAGGCATTACCGAGCCGGTGCCGACCTTCTCCACCTTGTTCGGCGAACCCTTTATGCCCCTGGCTCCGGAAATCTACGCCGGCATGCTGGGCGAACGAATCGAAACGTATCATACGAAGGTCTTCCTGGTCAACACCGGCTGGACCGGCGGCCCCTACGGCATCGGCAGCCGCATGGACCTCAAGTACACCCGCGCCATGATTACGGCAGCCCTGAACGGCCGCCTCGATTCGGTCCCCTACAAGCACGACAGCCGCTTCAACGTCGACGTGCCCCAGTCCTGCCCGGGCGTCCCCAATCAGATCCTCAACCCGCGCGATACGTGGGCCAATAAAAAATCCTACGACATCATGGCCGACAAGGTTGCCGCCATGTTCCAGGAAAACTTCACGGAAAAATACCCAGACGTCCCGGAAGAAGTCAGCGACGCCGGCCCGAAACCAAAGGCCAAGCCCTAAGGCCTGATACTTCTTTCATGTAAAAAACCGTAAGGAGAGGCGTTTCGCCCTTTCCTTACGGTTTTCTTATATCATGTTAACAGCTTCTTTAACAGCTTCTTTAGGTGTCGAATACAGTCATGTCCAGGCAGTCGAACCCATCCAGGAATGATTTAACGTGGCCAATGATATCCTGGCAGCCGCCTTCTTCCTTGCTTTCGACGTTCAGCGGCATGTTCGGGTCGTGGAGGGACATGCGCAGGAGCGCCCAGCCTTCAGGGAATACGAGGCGCACGCCTTCGTACGACGGCTTGGCGACGACGACGCCTGCGGCGACGGCCCGCTCTTCAAAGGCTTGCAGTACCCTTTCGCCGTAAGCCTTTACGTCGTCTGTGCCCTGAATTTTGAGGCGGTATTCCTTGCTTTCAGCCGGATGCTTCAAGTTTGCGACCAAATCGCCGACAGCTTTCCCCGCTTTATTGGCCTGGGCCGCCGCAATGAGCAGCTTGACCGCCAAATAGGCGCCGTCGTCGAGGTAGTAGTTTTCGCTCAGCGCGCCGTGGCCCGACGTTTCAATCGCTAAGGGCGATACGACGCCGCTCTGGTTGAGGCGGATGCATTCGTTGATGACGTTTTTATAGCCCCGCATGTAGCGGTGATGGATGAGATGAAGCTCATCTTGCAGGAAGGCCGTCAGCTCGTCCGACGTGACCGAGTCCGTGACGATGGTGCTGCCCGGATAGTCGGGAGCCAAGATGGCCGCCATCATGGCGATGAGGGCGTTGCGGTTGATGGCTTCACCATCGGGCAGGACGGCGCTCATGCGGTCTACGTCCGTATCGAAAATGAGGCCCAAATCGGCATGGTTATCGAGAACAGCTTTGCTGATCGCCGCCATGGCCTCTTTATTTTCCGGATTCGGAATATGATTGGGGAACATGCCGTCCGGTTCGAGGAACTGGCTGCCCGTCGTATCGGCGCCGAGGACGTCGAGGACCTTCGAGGCAAAGAAGCCGCCTGCGCCGTTGCCGGCATCGACGACGATGCGCATGCCTTCCAAGGGCTTGCTGTCCGGGCCTGCGCCTACGCCGCTGCGGATTTTGGAGCACAGGTGCTCGGCATATATATCGATAATCGGCAGCGTCTGCACGCCGGACACATCGCCGTGTGTTTCTTCCAGCGACGCCGCCCGGGTCAGGACGTCTTTAATATCAGCCTTTTCCAGACCGCCGTCTTTCGTAAAGAATTTCAAGCCGTTGCGGTTGTACGGCAAATGGCTGGCCGTAATCATGATGGCTCCGTCCATATGAGTCGATTCGAAGATAATCGACATGAACATAGCCGGCGTCGAAGCCAAGCCGCAGTCAAACCCGGCTACGCCGCAGGCGCAGAGGCCTTCCAGCACGGCCTGCTTCATCGTGCCGGCAGAAATACGCGAATCATGGCCGACGGCAACGCGCAGGCTGTCGACAGGTTTGCCCGTCTTTTCCGCTAAAAAGGAGGCAAAGCCGGCGGCAATGCGGTTCGCCGCTTCGGGAAACAGCGTCACGGGCTCGCCGGGAACGCCTTCTACGGCGACGCCGCGGACGTCGCTGCCGTTCTGCAACTTCATCATATCTGATTCTGTAATCATAATCGTTCACTCCCAATATTAGTAATTCTATATTATAATAGTAATGGAAAGCGCCGCAAAAAACAAGGCGCGTCTTCACAAATAACTCTATGCTGTAAAGGAGATTTTCATGAACCAACCGGATACGCTCGAAAACAAAGCAAAATCCATGATGATTTTAGCTATGCTCATCTTCGGTACCATCGGCATTTTCGTCCGCTACATCCCCCTGCCGTCCAGCGTCATCGCCGTCGGCCGCGGCATCATCGGCACGGCCTTTTTATTTCTGTTCATCAAAGGCAAGGGCATCCCCATATCCTGGCCGGATATCCGGCAAAACCTGCTTCTCCTCTGCCTGTCCGGCGCGGCCCTGTGCGGCAACTGGACCTTCCTCTTCGAAGCCTACCGCTACACGTCCATCGCAACGGCGACGCTATGTTATTACATGGCCCCGATCATCGTCATCCTAGTCTCGCCGATTTTCCTGAAAGAAAAGCTGACGGCCCGCAAATTTCTCTGCGTCCTGACGGCGCTGGCCGGCATGGTCCTCGTATCGGGCATTGGCCAGGAAGGCGGCAGCGCCAACATGACCGGCGTGTTCTTCGGCCTGTGCGCCGCCTGCTGCTACGCCTGCATCGTCATCTTCAATAAAAAAATCAAGCCTATGGCCGCCTACGATAAAACCATCGTCCAGCTTGGTCTGGGAGCCCTGCTGCTGATGCCCTATGTCCTCTTAACAGAAAACGTCACTGCTCTGGACGCCTCTCCCTTCAGCCTGGCCATGTTCCTCGTCGTCGGCGTCGTCCATACAGGCTTTGCCTACGTCTTTTACTTCGGCTCCATGCAGTCCTTAAAAGCCCAGACCATCGCCCTGTTCAGCTACCTGGACCCGATTTTCGCCATCCTGCTGTCGGCCGTCGTCCTCGGCGAGCCCCTCGGCATGACCAGCATCATCGGCGCAGTCCTCGTCTTAGGCTCGACGCTGGTCAGCGAATTAAAGGCCTGACCATTTGCAGAAGGAATCATTCCATGCTAGACTATGTGTATACTGCATAGAAAAAAAGGAGAGTACTTACATGCTAACCTATAAAATCATCGCCTGCGACATGGACGAAACCCTGCTCAGCAGCGACGCTTCCATCTGCCGCCGCAATATCGAAGCCATCGCCCAAGCAAAGGCCCAGGGCGTCAAATTCGTTCCCTGCACGGGGCGGGGATTCCGTTCCGTCGAAGGCGTCCTGAAAACGCTGAACCTGTTCGACGAAGCCGGACAATACGTCATCGGCTTCAACGGAGCCAGCATCACGGAAAACAAAGGGCACCGTTCCCTATTCTGGGACCCGATTCCCTTCGACCTAGCCGATAGGATTTACCGCAAAAGCGCATCCTACGGCCTTTGCATGCACATTTACACACGCGATACCGTATACATCAGCGGCGTCACGCCTGACGAAGAGGATTTTCTCCGCGGCCGCATGGCCTATGTGCCGACGGCGGAAAAGACCCTCGACTTCCTGCGCGGCAAGGAAGAAGTCTGCAAGCTCATCATCATGCACACCGACTACAGCCGCCTGCAGGAAATCCACGCCGAAATGAAGCCCCTTCTCGACGACATCACGGTCAGCTTTTCCAGCAACCGCTACATCGAATTCATGCACAAGGGCGTCACGAAAGGCGTCGCCCTCCTCAAATTAGCCGCCATGCTCGGCGTACAGCCTGAAGAAACGATGGCTATCGGCGACAATATCAACGACATTGAAATGCTCCAGGCCGCCGGCCTCAGCGTAGGCGTCCATAATTTAAATCCCCTAATCCGCCAATACTGCAGCGTCGTCACCGACGCGACGAACAACGACGGAGCCGTCGGCGAAGCCATTGAAACCTTCGTATTGAAATAACCCGTTCAATAAAGCAAACGATATATTACATCACGCCAACAAGGCATGCCCTGCGAGTCTCAGACCCGTTAGGCATGCCTTGTTAGTTCATCATATATTTTATGGATTATGAGGGTTAACAAATTATACTATTGAAATAACACACTTTCTGCAAACAAATTCATTTAGGACGGTAGTGTCAAGTATTTTTCGCAAAATGGTTTGCAGGCCCTGATATGAGTGAAGTCACCCAGCAATGGAGGTATCCTCCAGAGCCGCCTGTAGGTGCTTCATGTTCATG
>NZ_NFIY01000013.1:0-71780 GCF_002163455.1 Megasphaera sp. An286
GACTCGCCCGGGCTTGTCAAGCACTTTTTTGAAGTTCTTTTCAAGCGAACCGGCTATCCGGCCTGCCGCGGCGTCCTGCCGCAACAGCTTGTTTAGTATATCCTCTTTTTAGTCTATTGTCAAGGAAATTTTTCTACAAATTTTATAAAACGTCGCAAAACAGGAAAAGGCGGCGGGAAACCCCTGCCGCCTCGCCTGATTTATGCTTATTCAGCCATTTTATAAATCTTATATATATCGGCCGACGTCAGCTGCCCGAAGCAGCCTTCTTTGACCATATCCCGCTTCGTGCATTTCTTCGCCATGTCCCAATACTGTTCTTCCGTCGGCTGGATGCCCAATTCCGTCAGCGACGTCGGCATGTCGATTTCTTTAAAGAAGGCTTCCATCTTGGCGATGCCTTCCAGGGCCGCCGCTTCCTCGTCTTCAGTCTGCACGTCGAAGACGAGACGGGCTAATTTAGCGAAGCGCCCTACGTCTTTATGCAGGACGTACCGGGCCCAGCTAGGCCAGATAGCCGCCAAACCGGCGCCGTGGGCGACGTCGAACAGGCCGCTGACTTCCATTTCGATATGGTGCGTGCCCCAGTCGCCGCGGCCGTTGCCGCCGTCGAACAAGCCGTTATGAGCGAGGCTACCGGCCCACATGATTTCAAAATTGGCGTTGTAGTCCTTCGGATTTTCTTTTACGATGCGCGCGTTTTTGATGACGTTGCGGATGAGAGCCGCCGCCATGGAGTCGGTCAGGTCGTCTTCTGCATTCGGGTTGAAGAACCGTTCCAGCACGTGCATGATCATATCGACGTTGCCGCAGGCCATCTGATACGGAGGCAGCGTGTACAACAGCTCCGGATTCATGATGGCGAAAATCGGGCGAAGGATGTCGTTCTGATAACCGATTTTATACCAGCCCTTTTCGTTCGTAATGACAGAAGCCCAGCTCGTTTCGCTGCCGGCTGCGGCGATGGTCAGAATGCAGCCCAGGGGCACGACCCGTTCCGGGACGGCGCGGCGCAGATAAAAGTCCCACACGTCGCCGTCATAGTAATAGCCCATGCCGACGGCTTTGGCTTCGTCAATAACGCTGCCGCCGCCTACGGCCAAAATGAAATCAATCGATTCCTGTTTTGCCAATGCAATAGCTTCGTGCGTATGCGAAAGGAGCGGATTCGGGTGCACGCCGCCGAAGGCAACATAGGACACGCCGACGTCTGTCAGGGCCTGTTCCACCCGGTCGAGCAAACCGGAACGCTTGACGCTGCCGCCGCCGTACAGGACCAGCACCTTCGTTGCGCCGTAGCTCTTCACGATATCGCCGACCCGCCGTTCTTCGTCTCGGCCAAAAAAGACCTTTGTCGGCGTATAGTAGGTAAAATTATTCATAGTCATCCCTCCATATCTGATTCTGCGTTGTGATGATACCTTCATTATATAAGGTCGTCCCGTTCTGTGCAATCAAAACAGATGGGGCAATCTGCACGCATACGATACGACCTTGCGCGCTGTATGCAAAAAAAGAGACTCCGCAGAGCCTCTTTTCAGCAGATATTATGCGTCGAACAACGTATCCTGCGAATCCTCTTCGCCTTCTACAGTGATCGTATCTAACGCAGCGACTTTATCGTCGCCTTCCAGTTTTTGAATCTTGACGCCCGACGTATTGCGTCCCTTCTTGATGCCGATGCTTTCGATATCCGTGCGGATGACGATGCCGTTCGACGTAATGAGCATGAGCTCCTGATTTTCGTGGACGACTTCTACGCCGACAATCGCGCCGGTCTTCGGCGTAATCTTGAAATTCTTCACGCCTTTGCCGCCGCGCAGCTGTATCTTATAGGCGTCCATGTTGTTCCGCTTGCCGAAGCCTTCTTCGCTGACCGTCAGGACCTGGCAGTCCGGCTCGAGCACGTCGGCGCCGATGACGCTGTCCCCTTCGGCCAAGGAAATGCCGCGGACGCCGCGGGTATTGCGGCCCATGGGACGGACGTCGTTTTCATTAAAGCAGATCGCCATGCCCAGCTTCGTCGCCAGAATAATGCGCTGATCTCCCTTCGTCAGGCGCACCTTCGCCAAGTGGTCGCCTTCCATGAGGGAAATGGCGATGAGGCCGTGGCGGCGGACGTTTTTAAATTCCTTCAGCTCCGTCTTCTTGACCAGCCCCTTTTCCGTCGCCATGAACAAGTTCATAGACGGGTCTACCTGGTCCAGGTCGATGAGGGCGTTTACCTTTTCCCCGCTGGCCATCTGCGGCAGGATGTTGATCGCGGCGATGCCCTTGGAGTTGCGGCTGTTCGCTTCGGGGATTTCGTAGGCCTTCAGGCGGTATACTCGGCCAAAGTTCGTAAAGAACAAGACCGTATTGAGGGACGACGTATACAGCAAGTGGTTGACGGCGTCTTCATCCTTTGTGCTCATGCCCTTGATGCCCCTGCCGCCCTTATTCTGCGTATGGTATACGTTGGCGTTGATGCGCTTTACGTAGCCCCGGCGCGTCAGGGTAATGACCATCCGTTCGTTCGGAATCATGTCTTCGATAGCAAAATCGGACGAGTCGGCTACGATTTCCGTCCGCCGTTCGTCGGCAAATTTCTTCTTTGCGTCGAGTAATTCCGCCTTGACGATTTCCATAATCTTATGGTCGTCAGACAGGACGTCGCGCAAGTAGGCGATCCGGTCCTGCACTTCCTTGTATTCCTGTTCGATTTTTTCCCGTTCCAAGCCGGTCAGGCGGCGCAGGCGCATGTCGAGAATCGCCGTGGACTGCTTGTCGCTGAGGCCGAATTTGCTCATCAAGGCCTGTTTGGCGATTTCATCGGTCTGAGATTCGCGAATCGTCCGGATGACTTCGTCGATGTGATCCAGCGCAATGAGCAGGCCTTCCAAGATATGGGCCCGGGCCAGCGCCTTTTCCAGCTCAAATTTGCAGCGCCGCGTAATGACGACCTTCTGGTGGTCCAAATAGTAATGGAGGACTTCCTTCAAGGTCAAAATGCGGGGATGGCCGTCGACGAGGGCCAGCATGATGACGCCGAAGGTTTCCTGAAGCTGCGTGTGCTTGTACAGCTTGTTCAGGACGATGTCCGGGTTGGCGTCGGCCCGCAGCTCGACGACGATGCGCAGCCCCTTGCGGTCCGATTCGTCCCGCAGGGCCGTAATGCCGTCGATTTCCTTATTGCGCGACAAGTTGGCAATCGATTCGATGACCCGGGCCTTGTTGACCTGATAGGGAATTTCCGTGACGACAATGCGGTTCTTCCCCTTCGCCATGGGCTCGATGGACGCGCAGGAGCGCATCTTGATGCTGCCGCGGCCCGTAGAGTAGGCTTTTAAAATGCCGTCGCGGCCCATGATTTTCGCGCCCGTCGGGAAGTCGGGGCCTTTGATCTTGGTCATGAGCTCGTCCAGGCTCGCTTCGGGATTGTCGATGAGCATGACGCAGCCGTCGATGACTTCGCCTAAGTTATGGGGCGGAATGTTGGTCGCCATGCCGACGGCGATGCCGGCGGAGCCGTTGACCAGCAGATTGGGGATCTTAGACGGCAGCACGACCGGTTCCTGGAGAGAACCGTCGTAGTTAGGCATAAAATCAACCGTATCTTTGTCGATATCTTCCAACATTTCGCCGGTGATCTTAGCCATACGCACTTCTGTATAACGCATGGCAGCCGCGGAGTCGCCGTCGACAGAGCCGAAGTTTCCGTGACCGTCAACAAGAGGGTAGCGCGTGGAGAAATCTTGGGCCAGGCGGACTGTCGCGTCATATACGGAACTGTCACCATGGGGATGATACTTACCTAAAACTTCCCCGACGATACGCGCTGACTTTTTGTACGGCTTGTTCGGCGTCATGCCCGCTTCATGCATGGCGTACAAAATACGGCGGTGAACAGGCTTGAGCCCGTCCCGTACATCAGGCAGTGCGCGCGTAATGATAACGCTCATGGCATAGTCGATGTACGACGTCTGCATTTCGCTTTCCAGACAAACCGGTAATACTTTATCAGATTGTTGTTCGTCCACAATGTCACCTCAAATATAATGTAATAATATAAATACTGGGACCTCCTGCACATATCATTATAGATATATATTTAGGATATCTGTTCTATTATACCAAAAAATCAGCGAAATAGATAGCTCCGCCGAAAAACAGCCCTGTATCTGCCTTGACGCGCCTTTTATAAAGGATGTAGAATAGAGAAAAAGCATTCTTTAGGGAGAATCCATCATGACAACTTCGCCTATTATACCCGATGATCCGGCAAAGGAAATCGGAAAAATTTTAAAGCGCATCCGCTTTGACCGCGACTTGACATTGGATAATGTCGCCGCCATGACCGGCGTGAGCAAAACCATGTTGGGACAAATCGAACGTGGCGTATCCGTACCGACGATTTCCGTCTTGTGGAAAATCGCCAAGGGCCTGCAAATTTCCTTGTCGACCTTGCTGAACGAACCGCCGCAGCAATACCAGGCCGTCGACATCCTGAAGGATCTGCAGCCCATTTACGATGAAAACAACAACATGATATTGTACAATATCTTCCCCTTCAATCCCCTCAGCGGCTTTGAATATTTCTACATCATCCTTCAGCCCGGCACGAAGCATCATTCCGACGCCCACCGCAACATTGCCGAAGAATACGTCATCGTCACGGAAGGCACCTTGACCCTGCAGGTCGAACAGCAGACCTTTACGCTGACGGCGCCGGCTAAGATCAATTTCCGGGCCAACGCGGACCACTACTACATCAACAACACGGATAAGCCGGTCATTTTCCAGAATATCATGAAATATTAATGCACGCCCGCAGCAAGGGCTGCAGCAAAAAACCTCTCTGCCTCCTATCCCATGGATAGGAAAGCAGAGAGGTTCTTTTTTATTTAAAGGATACGGCGCGGACGCCTTCTCTTTCGATGATATCGGTTAAATGCTGCAGCTCCTCCTGCGTGGGAGTCCGGAACTCGCCCTCGTCATAGGGCATTCCCAGCTGCACATACTTGTCCACGCCATACGGATGATAGGGCAGCAGCTCGATCTGCGGGTCGCGGAGATGGGCCTTGACAAACTGCGCCGTGCGGCTGATGTTGTCGTCGTCGCCGTTGACGCCCATAATCGTCGGAATGCGGACGACGATGCCGCCGCGCTGCGCGCCGAGAGCGGCGATATTGCGCAGGATGAGGTCGTTGTCGACGCCGGTAAAGGCGAGGTGCTTGTCCCTATCCATGTGCTTGATGTCCAGGAACAGCAAGTCGATTTTATCCAACGTAGGCTGCAGGGCCTCCAAGTCGAAATAGGCGCTCGTCTCGATGGCCTGATCCAGCCCCATGTCGTACACGGCGTCGACGAGCTCTGCCAGAAATTCCGCCTGCATGGTGCATTCGCCGCCGGAATAGGTGACGCCGCCGCCGGAATTGCGGAAAAACCGCAGCTGCGATTCCAATTTGGCCACAATCTCATCAACAGTATACTCTGTGACAGTATTCTTGCGTGCCTTTTCCAGGCAAGCGTCGACGCAGGCGCCGCATCCCATGCAGCGTTCCCTGGCCTGGGGCGACTGGAAATCGAAGGGGATGCCTTCGGGGCATACAGCTTCGCAGCGGCGGCAGCCAATGCACCGCGACGCGACGTACAGGATTTGATTTTTCGGCGTATATCCTTCGGGATTTGCGCACCACCGGCAGCGCAGGGGGCATCCGGCGAAAAAGATCGTCGTCCGGATGCCGTCGCCGTCGTTGACGGAATAATTCTGCAGCTGTAAAATGCGGCCCTTAGAAGCCATCGTGAACGCTCCGGCGAATGATGGAATCCTGCAGCGTCTTGGAAAGGTGGACGAACTGCGTGCTGTATCCGGCTACGCGAACCAGGAGGTCTTTGTAATCTTCCGGATGCTTCTGCGCTTCGAGGAGCGTTTCCGTAGACAAGGTGTTGAACTGTACGTGGAAGGCGCCCATATCGAAGAAGGTCTGTACCATAGCGGCCAGGTTGCTTCTGCCCCGTTTCGTCTTGACCAGGTCGTGGCTTAAGCGCATGTTGAGCAGCGTGCCGCCGGAGTGAACGTCCTGGTTCATCTTAGCGCAGGAATTCATAGCGGCCAAAGGCGTAGACGTATCGGTGCCGGCAACAGGCGAAACGCCTTCGGAAATCGGTTCGCCGGCCTTGCGTCCGCATGCCGTCGCGCCGATAACCCGGCCGGTCGGAATGAAGTTGGAAATGCCCATAAAGGCACTCGTAAAGGGATTGCCGTAAATATCCGTGTATTTATGCGTTTCTTCATAGAAATGATTGGAAATGCGCTGGGCGATGTCGTCGACAAAGTCGTCGTCGTTGCCGTACTTCGGCGCGTTCTGAGCCTGCTTGCGCAATTCTTCGTAGCCTTCCCAGTTCTTGTCCATGGCGTCGAGGATTTCGTCCATCGTGCAGACCTTATCTTCGAACACGAGCTTCTTAATCGCCGCCAGGCTGTTGGCCGATTCGGCCAGGCCGATGCCGGTCAGAACGGGGCCGACGTTGTACTTGGCGCCGCCGTCGACGAGGTCCTTGCCCTTTTCCAGGCAGTCTTCAAACAACGCCGAGAAATAGGGACGGGGAATCATGTCCTTCTGCAGGCGCTGGGCGATGAGCGTACCCGTGACGGAAATGTCGATGAGGTTGTCGAACTGTTCCATGAAGGCTTTTTCTACGTCTTCATACGAAGCGAACTTTCTGTCCTGATAGATAGGCAGGCCCATTTGCTTGCCCGTCATGCGGCTCTTGCCGCCGTTCGTCGCATATTCGAAAGCGCCGCTGAAGTTGACGTTTACGGTGCTCGTCCATTCAAAGGTCTTGCGGAAGTGGGGAACAACGCAGCCGCAGTTATTCCAGTCGCGGGCGTCTTCCGTATCGTAGCCGAGGTTTTTCAGCATCTGGTAGCCCGTCTTATCGCTGTGAATGGCCGGGAAGCCCGTACCCAGGGCGATGAGGTCCATGACGGCGTCGACGAATTCCTTCGGGCTGTTCTGGGAAATGCGGACGGATAAGCCCGGCTGATGAGTCTTTACTTCAGCCGTCGCCTTCAGCGCCAGGTAGCTCAGCTCGTTCGTCGCGTCCTTGCCGTAGCGGTCGCTGCCGCCGACGGTCAGGTTCTGGAACTGGTTATAGCCGGCGAAGAAGTCTGCCGTGTTGGCCGAAATCGTCCAGACCCATTCGGACAGCTTGAGCCAGTAGCATTCGATGAGCTCTAAAATACCGTCGTCGTCGTGGAGCTTATTGTCGATATCGTAGCGGTAGTACGGATACATGTACTGGTCGAAGCGGCCCGGGTTGAGGGACAAGGGATTTTCCATCAAGATGCCGCCGAGCTGATAGAACCAGATCATCTGCAGGGCTTCCTGGAAGGTCTGAGGCGGGAATTCGGGAACGCGGCGGCAAATCGCGGCAATCTGCTGCAATTCGCTCTTGCGCACGGCGTCCGTCTCAGCCGCAGCCATTTCTTCCGCCTTGTCGGCATAGCGATGGGCCAGGATAATCATGCCTTCGCCGCACAAGATGACGGAGCGGTAGAAATCGTATTTTTTCAGCGCGTCGGGCTGGGAAAGCTTGAGCTGGGCCATTTTTTCCCGGCACGTATCGATAATGCCGCGGAAGCCTTTCTTAAACAAGACGTCCTGGTAGTCCGGCGTAATTTCGCCGACGGACTGACGCCATTTGGAGTCGATGTCGATGATGCCCGTGTCGACGGCTACCTTCGCCGTTTCTGCCGGAATCTGGGCCAAGAAGGCTTCTTCCAGCGATTTGCCCTTCCAGTAAGGGAAGATATTCTGGCGAACGAAGGCCCGCTGTTCGTCGGTCATTTCATAGGGGTCCTGCACGCGATCGGAGAAATGATCCATTTCCCGATCTACCCAGGTCCAGGAAAATTCAGGCGTCAGGATGCCGCACTTGCGGAATTCGCCGACGGCGCCGACGATGAGCTCGCCGGGGAAAATCGTGACGACGAGTTGTTCGCATACGTCTTTAAACGCCTGGGCGCGGCGAATCGGTTCCGTCTGGCCTTCCGTTTTTTTATACGACTCGGTCCAGATTCTGGCCCGGTCATAAGAAATAGCCGGTTTGTTATTTACATATTCATTTTTTGCTCTTTGAATTCGTTCCGTAAGCATAGGATGTGCCTCCTCTTCGAAGCACAAAGCATTTTGTGCGCTATAACGTCTTTCATGACTTCAATGTATCACATTAATGCTCCATTGTCAATAGAAAAAAGCAGGTCCTTTGCCGCATGCCATCGGGCCCGGCGGCGCGAGCTCCGTCGCCGCTGCGCCTCGCCCTTCGGCGCAATAAAAGGGCCGCCCCGCCGCTGGCGAGACAGCCCTTCATCGTCCGATCCCGACGGAAGGAGCGCCGTCGTCAGGACAGGTTATCCATTGTATTCCTTATATAATTCGTTCAGGATGTGCCGTCTCGTCACGAGACCTACGAGCCGGTTGTTGTCGATGACCGGAATCAGCTTGAGATGCTCCGATACCATGATGCCGGCGATCTGTTCGACCGTCGCCTTCGGCGAAGCGACGACGACGTCCGTCGTCATGAGCTCCTTCGCGTTGCAGGCCATCTTCTTCTGATAGCCCTTTTCATACTCGTTCATGCCGTTGTAATAGACGTTTTCTCCGAGCAAACTGGAATAATGGGCCATATGGGGCTTAACTTTTTTATACACCAGGTCTGCTTCCGTCACGATGCCCGCCAGAGCGCCGTCGTCCCGTACAATGGGAATGACGGCTACGTTATGCTCTACCATCATGTCGATGAGGTCAAAGACAGACGTGTCCGGAGCGGCCGTGACAAAGCTTTTTTCCATAATATCGGCAACAGTACGTTTTTCCATCGAAAACCTCCCCCTCTCAGCGTACTTGTCTGGAATAGGTCGTATGCAGCAGCTTGTGGGCTTTTTCACCCAGCGGCTCGCCCAGCCAGTTTTGATACAGCGCCTGAATCTGCGGATTGTCGTGAGATTTGCGGAGACGGCTGGCGTCGTCGATGCGATACAGCGCTTCCATTCTCTTTTTCTTGATAGCCATGCTCGTCGGAACGGGCTGGCCGCCGCCGCCGATGCAGCCGCCGGGACAGGCCATGATTTCAATGAAATCATATTCGGCGTTGCCGGCCCGGATGCGGTCCATGATCTGCTGCGCCGCTCCCAGGGAATTGCAGACGGCAATGCGGACCTTATGACCGGCTACGTATACTGTCGCTTCTTTCGTCTGATACAAGCCGCGGACGGCCGTATATTCGATGTCCTTCAGTTCTTCGCCGGCTACGATATCGGCGACGGTGCGCAAGGCCGCTTCCATGACGCCGCCGCTCGTGCCGAAGATGACGCCGGCACTGGAGCCGAGGCCAACCAAGGGATCGTCGAAGTCGCTGTCCGGCAGGGACTCAAAGCTGAGCCCGTCTTCACGGAGCATACGGCCCAGTTCACGCGTCGTAATGGAAATATCGACGTCCTGATAGCCCGACGCGCGCAGCTGCGGCCGCAGGCATTCGGCCTTCTTAGCCGTGCAGGGCATGATGGACACGCTGACGATGTTCGCCGGATCGACGCCGGCCTTTTCGGCCCAATAGGTCTTGATGATGGAGCCGAACATGCCCTGCGGCGATTTTGCCGTCGACAGATGATCCAATAAATCGGGATATTTCAATTCACACATATTGACCCAGCCGGGGCTGCACGACGTAATCATCGGCAGGACGCCGCCGTTCTGTACCCGCTGCAGGAATTCGTGGCCTTCTTCCATAATCGTGAGGTCGGCGCTGAAGTCCGTGTCGAATACGCGGTCAAATCCCAGGCTCTTCAGGGCCGATACCATCTTGCCCGTTACGATACTGCCCGGTTCCATGCCCAGCTCTTCGCCGAGAGATACGCGGACAGCCGGCGCGATTTGGCATACGACGACCTTGTCGGGATCGTGGATGGCGTCCCATACGCGTTCCGTATCGTCCTTTTCGCGAATCGCCGCCGTCGGGCACACGCTGGCGCACTGGCCGCAGTAGGTGCAGGCCACGTTGGACAAATCCTGCTCGAAGGCCGTCGAAACCATGGAGTCAAAGCCGCGGCGGGCGTAGCTGTACACGTTCATCTTCTGCACGTCGCGGCACATGCGGATGCAGCGCCCGCAGAGGATGCATTTATCCTGGTCGCGGACGAGGCAGGGGTTGGAATCGTCAATCGTATGGGTTTTCACTTCCCCGCCGTCGAAGCGCCGCGTGCGGACGCCCAGGTCGGCGGCCATCTTCTGAAGCTCGCAGTCGCCGTTTTTCTGGCAGGACAGGCAGTCCTGAGGATGGTTTGCCAGCAGGAGCTCCATGACCATGCGGCGGGCCGCCCGCACCTTGCTCGTATTCGTCTTGACGACCATGCCTTCGGCTACGGGATAGCAGCAGCTGGCTACCAGGCCCTTGGCGCCGCTGACTTCGCAGATGCAGAGACGGCATGCGCCTTCAGGTTTCAAATCGGGATGATAACACAAAGTAGGAATATATATACCGGACATCCGCGCCGCTTCCAAAATAGTAATTCCTTTGGGAACCGTGACGGTCATGCCGTTTATCGTTAAAGTAATCGATTCCATAACACACTCTCCTTACGCCTTTTTAACAGCCTTGAACGGACATTTACTCATGCAGACTCCGCATTTGATGCAGCGCTGCGGATCGATGACGTGCTTTTCCTTCGGCTGGCCCGAAATCGCGTGGACCGGACAGTTGCGGGCGCACAAGCCGCAGCCCTTGCATTCGTCAGAAATGACGTAGTGCAGCAGGTCGGCACAGACGCCGGCAGGACATTCCTTGTTTTCAATATGGGCCTTGTATTCGTCGCCGAAGTAGTGAATAGTGCTCAGTACGGGATTGGGAGCCGTCTGGCCCAGGCCGCAAAGAGCAGACAATTTAATATTATTGGCCAAATCCTGGAGGAGATCGAAATCGCGGCGCGTCCCCTGGCCCTTTGTAATGCGGACGAGGATTTCCAGCATGCGCTTCGTCCCTTCGCGGCAGGGAGCGCATTTGCCGCACGATTCGGCCTGCGTAAAGGTTACGAAGAATTTCGCCACGTCGACCATACAGGTCGCTTCATCCATGACGACCAAGCCGCCGGACCCCATCATTGCACCGATGCCGGACAAGGAATCAAAGTCGACAGGCGTATCAAGCATGGCTTCAGGCAGACAGCCGCCGGAGGGGCCGCCGATCTGCACGGCTTTAAAGGCCTTGCCATGAGGAATGCCGCCGCCGATTTCAAAGATGATTTCCCGCATCGTAATGCCCATGGGCACTTCGGCCAGGCCCGTGTTGTTGATTTTGCCGGTCAGGGCGAAGACCTTCGTCCCAGGAGACGTCTTCGTGCCGATGGAGTTGAACCACGACGCGCCGTTGCGGATAATCGAAGCGACGTTGGCCCACGTTTCGACGTTGTTGTTGTTCGTCGGCTTGCCCCATAGGCCGCTGTTGGCCGGGAAAGGCGGACGGGGACTCGGCGTGCCGCGGCGGCCTTCAATGGAAGCGATGAGAGCCGTTTCTTCGCCGCAGACAAAGGCGCCGGCGCCTTTCTTGATATGAATCTTAAAATTAAAGCCGCTTCCTAAGATATTATTGCCGAGCAGGCCGATTTCTTCTGCCTGCTTGATCGCGACTTCCAATCGGTGAATAGCCAAGGGATATTCAGCGCGGCAGTAGATATACGCTTCGTCGGCGCCGATAGCGTAGCCGCCGATGCACATACCTTCCAATACAGAGTGGGGGTCGCCTTCAAGAACGCTGCGGTCCATGAACGCACCCGGGTCGCCTTCGTCGGCGTTGCAGATGATGTATTTCTTATCGCCCGGCGCGTTGCGGCAGAACTGCCATTTTTTCCCCGTAGGGAAGCCTGCGCCGCCGCGGCCGCGCAGGCCTGAGGCAACAACTTCGTCGATGACGGCCTGCGGTTCCATGGTCAGCGCTTTCGCCAGGCCCTGATAGCCGTCCATGGCGATGTATTCGTTGATGTTTTCCGGATCTACGAGACCGCACCGTGCCAGGACGCGCCGTACCTGCTTCTTGTAAAAGGGAACTTCGTCGTTTGTCTGAACGCGCGTTTCCGTCACGGGGTCCATGTACAGCAGCGATTCTACGACTTCGCCCTTCATGATATGCTGTTCTACAATGTCTTTGGCGTCGCCGGCCTTTACGTGGACATAAAAGGTATTTTCCGGATATACCGTTACGATAGGGCCGTTTTCGCAGAAGCCGTGACAGCCCGTCTGAATCAGCTTAACCGCCGCCGACAAGCCGTTGTCTTCCAAAGCCTTCTGAAAGGCCTCCTGCAACTTTACGGAATTGGAAGCCACGCAGGCCGTACCGCCGCAGACCAGGATGTGCTTCTGCACGCCGGGACGAGTCCGGTCGACAGGCGTTACGGGAACGTTCTTTTCCGGCATCCGTATTTTCATATAGTCTTTCAGGGATTCGCGCAATGCGTTTAATTCTGTTATGGATTTCATTCCTGTATGCTCCCTTCACGGTAAAATGAATCGATCTTATTCGTAGCTGGCCAAAATACGGGATATATCGTCGCTCGTCAGCCGGCCGTACGTTTCGCCGTTGATCTGCATGACCGGAGACATGCCGCAGGCGCCCAGGCAGGCAATGGTTTCCAGCGTAAACTTCTGATCGTCCGTCGTGTTGCCGGCTTTGATGCCCAGCTGCTTTTCCAGCTCGGCCAGAATGTGCTTGCCGCCGCGGACGTGGCAGGCCGTCCCCTGACAGCAGCAGATGATATTGCGTCCCCGCGGGTTCAAATGGAACTGGGAATAAAAGGTTACGACGCCGTACACGTCGGCAATCGGCACGTGAAGCCGTTCGGCAATGTACACCAGCGACGGCCGGGGCAAATAATTAAATAAATCCTGCACGTCCTGCAGGACGGCGATCAGCGAGCCTTCCTGCCCTTCATACTTCCTCATGATTTCATCAATTTTATCTTTTTTCTGTTCAAACGCTTCTTGTACGCTATTCGATGTCATCATATCCGCCTCCCATATTATGCAATTTTCTCATTTTCCAATTGCATTTCGATAATGATACTATACAACTTTTTTATCAAAATGTAAACATTTAAGTATAATATGCATTCTATTTAATTATTTGTGAATCTTTTAACTTTATTAAACGTTTTTGTAATAATTTTCGTCAACTATAAAAAACAGGGATGCAAATAGAGTACGGTCTCCATCTGCATCCCTGAGTCTGCGCCCAAAAGGCTGTATATGTAATTGTCAAACTAGCTGCTGCATCCGCTTGTATACGGGAAGCTTCCGCAAGTGAGCGAGCGTAAAAGAGGCCGTTACGCCGATGAGAATCCCCGTGCCGACGCCGGCAACGGAAAGCACCGGCAAATACAGCATGATTTTGATATTTTCCACGACCAACGAAGCGACGATGACTTGTCCCAGATTATGAAACACGCCGCCGGCTGCGCTGACGCCGATCAAGCTGAACCGTCCCGCCCGTTTCAGCGCAATCATGCTCACCAGACTAAAGGCCGCGCCGGCCGCGCTGTACAAAAAGGCGTTGATGCCGCCGCCGAAGGCCGTCGATAAGGCGACGCGCAGCAGCAAAATCAGGCAGGCGTCCCGCTTTTTCGGCAGGGCGTACAAGGCGATGACCGTAATGAGATTGGCAAGACCCAGCTTAGCGCCCGGCGCAATGAACGGCACGGGCAGCATGCCCTCGACGATATATAAGACGAGGGACTGGGCGACAAACAGGCTCAATATGATGATGCGAAAGGTTTTGTTCATGTGACACCTCTACCGGGCGGGAATAACATCGGGCTCGCCGCCATGGGACGAGCGCACTTCTACGAGGACTTTGTGAGGCAGACAGACCGTCGTCGCACCGGGCTGGGAAATAAAGCCTTCTCCGATGCAGATTTTATCGGGGCAGTCCGCCTCGACGATGCCGATTTCCTGATCTCTCACGACGACCGTATTATAGCCCGACTCGGTACGGATCGTAAACGTATCCGTACCGTGATGATCTGACAGCGGTACCGTTTTATATTCTTTTCCATCGACCTGTATGACGGCGTACGTCCCGCCCTTGTCTGCCGAATTGCCGCCGAGCAGGAATACTCCCTCGGGAATGAAGGAAGCCGCCAGCAGCGCCGCTATGAGGATAATATCCCATTTTTTTATCATGACACGACTCCTATCCGCCGAAAGACAGCCATTCCTGCCTCATCGGCGCGGTGCAGCACCGGTAATCAACGTATTCTAATTATAGCAAATTTTAGTATAATAGGGAAAAGAAATACTATTTGAAAAAGGAGGCCTCGCCATGAAATACAAGATATGCCTCGCCGTCTTAGCGTCCGTCCTCGCCCTCTCCGCCTCGGGGTGCAGCTCATCCCAAGACGAAGGGCAGCCAAACATGCCCCAGCAACAGCAGTCCGAGACGAAAACCGCGCCGCCGATCAGCGCTGAATCAGAACGATTTTGCCAGGAAGGACTGGCCGCCTACAGCCGGTTCGAATACGACGCGGCCATCGCCGCCTACGACAAGGCCATACAGACCGACGGCCGCAATTACCAGGCCTTATCGGGAAAGGGCGTCGCTTTAGCCATGCGCGGCAACGAGACGGGCAGCCGTCAGGACGTCGCCGACGGCATCGCGTCCATCCAAAAGGCCCTGGCCCTGCAGCCCGATTACGTCCCGGCCTTTTACGACCTGGCCCTAGCGTATAAAATCGACGGCCAGTACGACAAATCCATATCCTATTTTCAAAAGGTATTGACAGCTGACCCGAACAATACGTGGAGCTATTACGGCATAGCGACCATATACGGCGATAAGGGCGACGCCAAAAACGCCGTAGTCTATTTGAAAAAGGCCGCCGCACTGGACAAAGAAAACGTCTTGGAAGCGGCCCGCACGCAATCCCACTTTGACTCCATCCGCAATGACGCGGAGTTCCGCGCCCTCATATCGCCGTAGCAGAAATATCTGCAAAATAGGCATTAAGTATCCTCTAATATCATACAATGGTTATAATAAGTCACCGTTTCTTCACAGCTTTAAGCATTACCTTAGTCGCTCTATAATACGCATTTATTCGAGGAATATCCAGCAACGCCACATCCCGTTCTGCCGCTTGTACAAAAAGCTTCGATAATCCATCCCATTGCCGGATATCACCTTTTTCTTTCAGTGTCCATCCCAGTTGTTCCAACGTAAAGTTACCTTTCGCTAAGTTATTCATCATCGACGTCGTTACCCAATTTGATGAATCGTCTATCCCGCCAAGCGAAACGGGTATGATATGGTCTATGGTCGGCTGCCATTCCCAATAAGCTATGTGGCATGCGTCAGTTTTCCAGTGAGGATGATATGGAAATATATCGTTTAATTCTTCCGATCTTCCGACATGACGCGAAGCATACCTGGATTGATAAGTCGTTGTCCCGAATACCTATCAATAAAGCCGTCTTGAAAAAACTGGTTTATCATTTCTTTAACTGAATATTTCCGTTTGTTCGCTGCTACAGGAATAAAGGGATAGCGTTCTTGAATGAGATGTTTTGCCTGCTCTTTCTCATCGGCATTTAAACAGAGCGCAGCTTGAACTAATGCTTCTATATGTAAATCATTCACGATTCGTTTCTCCACCTAAAAACAAAGCACCGGATCCTGCCAAGGAATTCGGTGCTTTTGCAAATTGAATTTACATGTCTTCTTCGGCAATTTCACAGAGGATATGGCCGATCATGATGTGCATTTCCTGGGCCCGGGCCGTCGTCTTTGCCGGAACGGCCAGGATGACGTCACACAGCTCCTTCATCTTGCCGCCGCCGATAGCCGTCATGCCGATGACCTTCATGCCTTTGGCCTGCGCTTCGGCAATGGCCGCCAGGACGTTGCCGCTGTTGCCGGACGTCGAAATGCCGACGAGGACGTCGCCTTCGTTCCCCAAGGCCTGAACCTGGCGGCTGAATACGGTTTCATAGCCGTAATCGTTGGCCACGGCCGTCAGGACAGACGTATCGACGGTCAGGGCAATCGCCGGAAAGGCCCGCCGTTCCTTCTGGAATCGGCCGACGATTTCCGCCGCCAAGTGCTGCGAATCTGCGGCGCTGCCGCCGTTGCCGCAGAACAGGATTTTATGGCCCGTCTGCAAGGCCGTCTTGATTATATCGCCGGCTTCGGCAATGGCCGGGGCCAAGGCCTTCGTCGCCTGAAATACGGCTTCATGTTCTTTCATACGTTCTTCAATGATATTCATACGATAGCGCCTCCTCATCAGACATTGGAATTATCGTCTACTACGCGGATTTCCCCGCTGTGCGGATGGATGACCATGCCATAGACAGCGATATCCTTCGGTAAATAGGGATTAGCGCGCAGCCGCCGTACCGTTTCCTTTACAGACGTATCGACGTCGCCGATCGGGTCGGCCCATTGCCGCAACTTCGGCCGCACGGCTTCGATGACGGCGCTGTCGATGCCGGCTTCGGCCATTTTCCGGCTCAGGCTGTCCGACGTCGTGTTGAGCATGCCGCAGTCGTCGTGGCCCATGACGACGATATCATGGACGTGAAGCTCGTACACAGCTACCATCAGGCTGCCGATTACGCTGTCAAAGTCGTCGAAGGCCGTGTTGCCGGCGACCTTGATGATCTTCGCTTCGCCGCGGCGTAGCCCCATGGCCGGCTCGAGGAAATCGAGAAGGCGCGTATCCATGCAGGTCAGTACGGCCAGATTGCGGTTCGGGTATTTGCTCACTTCGTCCAAACCGCCCTGGGCCAGGGCTTCCTTGACAAAGGCTTCGTTTGCCGTCGTAATTTGCTGTATCAATGCTGACATGATCTATTCCTCCTATGGCCGCGCGGCTCCGGCGAGCCGTTCAGCCTTAATATATTCGTCTATTCGTTTCTATTCATTTCGTCGACTCCGAACGCCTTCCTATCGCCGCATTTCACGACGCCCATAGGAAACAGGCCGTCCGGACTGGCTCATAGATAAAAAAATGGTGCGCCCAAGATGACTCGAACATCCGACACGCAGTTTAGGAAACTGCTGCTCTATCCAACTGAGCTATGGGCGCACAATAATACTATACGCTATGTATGATAGCATGAATCTATAAAAAAATAAAGTGGAGATTGCGCAAAGACCGGTTCCCTTCACACAAAAAAACGTCGCCTCATCGTCGGAAAACGCGGAGGCGGCGTTAGTTATGATTTATATATTCAGTTAATTCGAAGCGAGTTTCCGGCTGTCCTGACGATGGAGGAACGTTTCTCCCGCAATTCCCGGCTTCGTCATCTCTTGCGGCGAAAGAATGACGTCGAGCTGCTCTTTCGTCAAGGTGCCGTGAGCCAGGATGATGTCCCGAACGGGCCGTCCCGTGCTGTACGCTTCTTTCGCCAGCATCGCAGCTTCTTCGTAGCCGATATGGGGCAGCAGCGCCGTAATCACGCCTACGCTGCGGTCCACCCAATGCCGGCATCCTTCCGTATTCGCCTGCAAATCCTTCAGAAGGTAATCTACAAAGGTCTGTACGGCGTTCGTCAAATAGTCCATGGAATGAAAGAGATTAAAAGCCATGACCGGCTCCATGACGTTCAATTCAAACTGGCCGTTTTCAACGCCGAGCGTAATCGCCATATCGTTGCCAATAACCTGATAACAAGTCTGATCCAGCACTTCGGCGATAACGGGATTCACCTTGCCCGGCATAATAGACGACCCGGGCTGACGGGGCGGTACGTTTAATTCATGAAGGCCGCATCTCGGTCCGGACGCCATAAGGCGGATGTCGTTTGCCATTTTAATCAGCACCAGCGCCGCCGACTTCATGCTTCCCGATACGTCGGCAAATACATCCGTATTATTCGTAGCATCGATCATATTGCGGGCCGTAACAAACATTTCCCCCGTCAGCTCCGACAACTTTGCCGCTGCCAGCTTGCTGTATTCCGGTTCGGCGTTCAGCCCTGTGCCGACAGCGGTGCCGCCCATATTGACGACATGCACGTCGTCCAGAGACGTTTCGATTCGCCTGCGGGCGCGGCGGACGGCAGACGCATAGGCGGCCATTTCCTGTCCTAACGTAATCGGCACGGCGTCTTGCAAATGCGTACGGCCCATTTTCAATACGTCTCGAAATTCATCGGCTTTTTCGTCCAGCCAAAATTCCAGCGTCCGCAGCGTACTGGCCAAGGCCTTCCCCTTTGCGGCAAGACATACTTTGATGCTCGTCGGAAATACGTCGTTCGTCGACTGGGCCATATTGGCATGGTTGTTCGGCGAGATGATGTCGTATCGTCCCTTCGGCTTGCCTAAGATTTCCAGAGCCCGATTGCAAAGGACTTCGTTCATATTCATGTTGATAGATGTGCCGGCGCCGCCCTGAATCGGATCGACAGGAAATTGATCGAGCCACCGTCCTTCTATAATTTCATCGGCTGCGCGCGTAAGCGCCTTCCCGACGATATCATTCAGCCGCCCCGTTTCCATATTCGCCAATGCCGCCGCTTTTTTCACAGTCGCCATCGCCTTAATAAAGTCCGGATCCAGCCGTTCGCCCGTAATGTGAAAATTCTTAACGGACCGCATCGTCTGCACGCCGTAGTATGCTTCATCGGGTACGTTCATCGTCCCTAAAAAGTCATGTTCTTTTCGCATGGGTGTCCCTCCAATTATACATTAAACGAAATACAACAGGCTAAACTAACCGCGTCTTGCCGTTTTTCGTCACGGCGCTGACGAGAACAAATACGATAAAGTTCGCCGCTAAGGCGATAAACCCGGCGTTAAAGTGTCCGCCCAGCACTGGCAGCGGGTCCATCTGATTCAGCATGAGATAGAACACGAGGGCTTCGCCGACGACCAGGCCGCAGAGGGCGGCTTTCTTACTGGCCTGCTTCCAAAACATGCCCAAGACCAGCAGCGGGAAAAACTGGGTGACGCCGGAATACCCCGTCAGCAGCAGGTTGACGAGCAGATTGGAGTGGAAAATAGACAGATACAGCGCCGCCGCCGTCAAAATGAGAATCAAGTATCGCGCCGTCCGCTTCATGTGCTCCGGCGAAATCCCTTCGTCGCCGCGGCGCAGCCCTTTAATGTATATATTGCGGGAAATGAGAAGGGACGTGGACAGCAGCAGGTCGGCCGCAGGAATCATGCAGGCCAGGGCGCCGGCCCCTCCGATAATTCCCAGCACCCATACGGGGAAGGAATCCTTGACCATGTATAAGAAGGCCATGTCGGCGACGGGAATCGGATTGTCCGCATATACCAGGACGGCCGTAAAGCCGACGATCATCGGGAAGATGAGAAACAGGTGGCACACGGGCAGCCATACGGCGTTATGCCGCGGCACATCGGGATCCTTGGCGCTGAAGGTGTTCGTCGAAAAATGCGGCCACATGTAAAACCCCGCCGCCATGACGACGAGGGTCGTCATAGCCCAGATGATATCCAGATTGCCTGTGCCTCCGGGAAACATCATAAACCCCGGCTTCATCGCTTCGACCTGGGCAAACATTTCGCCGATGCCGCCGCAGTAATGGTACGGCAGATATAAGCCGAAGAACAACATGGAGCCCATCATCATGACGTCTTTGACGACAGCCGTCGACGCGACGCCTTTCAAGCCGCTCAAAAATACAAACAAAGCGACCATGACGAAGGCGATGACCATGGCGTATACCCGCGGAATCGCGCCCAGGGACGTGACCTCTACGATAAGGCCCAGCGCCGTCAGCTGCAGCTGCAAATACGGAAGCAGAAAGGCGACGCCGATGCAGGATACTAAAATACCTAAAGGCCGGCTGTCGTACAGGTATTCGACCAAGTCGCCCTGCGTGACGAGCTGATGGCGATGGCCGTACTGGCAGACCCTCGGCAGAATATGATAGCCGACGACGTAGGCCAGCGCCCCGTAGCCAAGGATATAGAAGGTCGGGCCGCCCTTGGCGTAGGCCCAGCCGCTGGCCCCCAAAAAAGCAAAGGCCGTATACACCTCGCCGGCCATGATAAACCAGTTCAGCCAGCGTCCGAAATTCCGTCCCCCGACGGCCCAGTTCTCAGCGTTCATGTGCTTATCTTTCAATCCGGGAATTGCGCCCAGTACGGCGATCCCGATGATGAAGACAAATAAAATAACCAGTGCGCTCATTGCCTCCATAATACATTCCCCCTCGCGAACAAATATACTTTACGACGTCGCCTTATCGAGCACGGCCTGCATCCACTGGCCGATCATCGCGCCGACAGTCAGACGTGTTTCATCAAAAGCATGGTCGGCCTCCAGCATATCGAACTGCTGCACAGCCGCCGTCTCATGGAGCTGCAGCTGCCGCCACAGCGGCCCGATCATGTCTGCCGCCGGCGCGACGTCGTCTTTCGCCGCGCCGATGAAGTACAGGTTCCTGTCTTTGAGGTCTTCGGCGGCATGGCGAAGGCCGAACTCGGCGTGAAGACAATACTGCGCGTCTTCATATAAGTCCTTTATACTGGACAGGCGCAGGACGTCGGCTCCCTGAATCAGCAGCTCCTTCAGCGATTCTTCGTCTCCCCTTTCAAACAACGACGGAAAATCGTAAGGAGCCATGACGGCGGCGCCGCAAATCCAGGGGAGACGCCGCATGGCGTTCACGGCGGCAAATCCTCCCATGCTGTGGCCGATGAAGAACATCTTGTCCGTATCAATGCCGTATTTAGAAGCCGTTTCCGTCGTCCGGGCCCACTCCGCCGCAGCCACGGCGTCTTCGATGATGCCCGACAAGGTATATTGGCCTTCGCTTCCCCAACAGCCGCGGTACGATATGCTCACGGCGACGGCTCCCATCCGGCGCAGCCCCTGGCCGATATCGAACAGCGACGTATATCCCGGATACCCGTGCAGCAGGATTGCGCAGGGACGCCGTTCCCCCGGCGGCCTTCCCGGCGTCATCACCTTTCCGTATATGTGGGCGTCCCCGCCGCCGCTGAGAATACTCAGCCCTTCCAGAGCCGGCGGTATCTCTCCGGGACGGCAAGGCGGGTCCTGATACATATATTCCAAATGCAGCGTCATATTACATCTCCTTCTTAGACCGCAGCCGGTCTTTTTTATCCAATACCCACAGCGTATGGATACAGGCCACCGTTACGATGACGCCGGCCTGAATCCAAAAGGCCAGGAAGGGCAGCCCGGCAATCTGCGGATGAAAGGTATTCACAAACGGCAGGGCCGCAATAATCCAAATAAATGGAATCACCGTCAATAGGCATTTCATAGCATGTTCCCCCTTTTCACTGCAAAACAATTTGCGGCGCGGCTGTTAGGAATGAAGCCGCAGCCAGTCTACGGCATACATGGCGTAGATGCCGGCCGCTCCCGGCAGCGCCGATTCGTCAAGCGTAAAGGTATCGCTGTGATGGGAATGCACGGCGCCGACGTCGGGATTATAAATGCCGATCAGTGCGAAACACCCGGGCTTCTTCTCCAGATAGTAGGCGAAGTCTTCGCCGCCCGTCGTCTTTTCCAGGGTCGTCACGGCGTCGCCGCCCAAAATCTTTCTGACCGCGTCTTCTGCAATGGCCGAGCAGCCTTCCTCGTTGACGACGGGCGGTACCATGACCCGGTACTGCAGCTCGGCCGAAGCGCCGTAAGCCGCCGCCGTGTTCTGAACAATCCGTTCCATCGTCGTCTTGATGTCTTCGGCCATTTCCTTTTTGAAATACCGCGTCGTACCGCGCAGCTCCGCTTCGCCGGAAATGATGTTGAACCGCGTTCCGCTCTTCATGGTCCCGACTGTCAGGACGACCGAATCCAGCGGACTGACATGACGCGACACGACGCTCTGCAAATTCAGGACGATGGCCGACGCGACGACCGTAGCGTCCACGGTCTGCTGAGGCTGCGAGCCGTGGCCTGCCCGGCCGTGTACGAGAATGGTGAATTCATCGGCAGCCGCCATCCGTTCGCCTTTTTCGACGGATACCTTCCCCGACGGCACGTCGATCCAAAGATGGCCGCCGAAGATGGAGCCGATTTCTTCATACCAGTTTCCAAAGCGTATCATATACGGCGCGCCGCGCCCCGTTTCTTCGCCGGGCTGAAAAATCAAATACACCGTGCCGTACAGCCGGTCCTTCATGTTGACCAGCATGCGCGCCGCCCCTAATAATGCAGCGATATGGCCGTCGTGGCCGCAGGCGTGCATACAGCCGCTGCAGCGCGATTTGAAGGGCACGTCGTTTGCTTCCTGTACGGGCAGGGCGTCTATGTCGGCCCGCAGGGCCACAGCTTTTCCCGGATGATCCCCTTCAATCTTGGCGACTACGCCCGTATGCTGCTCCGGATTCACTTCGCACGGAATGCCCATGTCTTCCAGAATATTGACGATTCGCAGCGTCGTCCGCCGTTCCTGAAAGCTCGTTTCCGGATATTCGTGGAACTGCCGCCGCCACTGGCGAATCTGTCCTTCGTATGTTTTCATATATGTTTTAATCATATCGGCGTCGTTCATCAGTAGTTCCCCCTCTGCCGTTCAGATTCTTTCACACTACGCGCCGCGCGGCTCCGTTTTCCCTCCAGCCGCGCAAAAAAGCGCCGTTGAATGCAGATTCAACAGCGCCTTTGCCGCACGTACTATGAAATTAAAGCCATTATAGCGGTTCCCTTTCGCCTTGTCAATAAAAGCCCCGTATTTTTTACAAAATAGTTAGAAATAGTTTAGAAAAAGTAAGGCTTGCGCGTCTATGCCATCCTTTCTATAATGGAAGGTATAAGTAAAGAAAGGACCTCTGCATATGATTGATCTCCACGCTATCGCAACAGAACAGCGCAACGAACAGACGCGGCATATAGACCGGCTGTCTACGCTGGATATGATACGCCTTATCAACGAAGAAGATACAAAGGCTGCCCTCGCCGTCGGCGCTATCGCCCCGGCCATTGCCGACGCCGTCGACTTGATTGCCGGCCGGCTGCGGCAAGGAGGGCGGTTATTTTACATCGGTTCGGGTACGTCGGGACGGCTGGGCATACTCGACGCCGTCGAATGTCCGCCGACGTACAGCACGGACCCCGACATGGTCCAGGGCCTCATCGCCGGCGGGTACGAAGCCATCTTCCGGGCCAAGGAAGGTGCCGAAGACTCACAGGACATGGGACGGGCCGACCTGGCAGCCAAGGCCGTGACGGCAAAAGACGTCGTCGTCGGCCTCAGCGCGTCGGGACGGACGCCCTACGTCCTCGGCGGCCTGCAGTACGCCGCTTCCGTCGGCGCAGCGACGATTTCCATCGACTGCTCGCCTCAGGCCCCTATCGCCCAGTATGCACAAATCGACTTATGCGCCCTCGTCGGCCCGGAGGTCATCACCGGCTCGACGCGCATGAAAGCCGGCACGGCGCAGAAGATGATCCTCAACATGCTGTCTACAGGGGCCATGATACGGCTCGGCAAGGTATACGGCAACCTCATGGTCGACGTAAAGGCCTCTAATGAAAAGCTGAAAGAACGAGCCTGCCGCATCGTCATGACGGCGGCCCAATGCGGACGAAGGGACGCCGAACAGGCCTTGCTTCAATGCCGCGGGCAGGCTAAAACGGCCATCGTCATGCTGCGCCTCGGCGTGTCCGCCGCCGAAGCGGAACGGCGGCTTGCCGCGCACGGCGGATACATAGACCGGGTATGCAAGGAGACGCCTCATGACCGATAAAGAATTAGCGGAACAGCTGCTGGCCGCCGTCGGGCCGGCCGAGCGCATCGTCCACGCCTACAACTGCATGACCCGCCTGCGCCTTCACGTCAAGGACGGCGGCATCCCTGCCGAGGAAATCAAAAAAATTCCCGGCGTCTTAGGCGTCAACAAGTCCGGCGACGAATGGCAGATCGTCCTGGGCCCCGGCAAGGCCACCAAGGTGACGAAGGAGTTTAAAGCCCTTCTGGAAAAAGACAGCGCGACGCCCAAGTCCGACGGCGGCACGATTTCCTCCCTTGCCCAGGCCGCGTCGGTCGGCGACGGGAAAGAGCTCCACGACGCCATACAAAAAAAGAACGCCACGCCGGCTAAGCTGGCCTTAAAGAAAATTTCCGCCATTTTCGTCCCCATCATTCCGGCCTTCATCGCCTGCGGCCTCATTACGGGACTGCTGAACGTCGCCTTGAAGATAGAGCCGTCGTGGGCGGCGTCGCCTATCGCGCAAATGCTGGCCGTCGCTGGCAGCGCCGCCTTCTTCGGCCTGAATATATTCGTCGGCATCAACGCCGTCAAGGTCTTCGGCGGGTCACCTATGATCGGCGGCGTATTGGCCGCCGTCATGAGCCATCCGTCCCTGGCGTCGATTTCAGCCGACGGCATCGCCTTTGCGCCCGGCCGGGGCGGCGTCGTCGCCGTCCTCCTCGTGTCGCTGTTCGCCGCCTGGCTGGAAAAAAAGCTCCATCGCCATATTCCGGACATGTTTGACCTCTTTGCGACGCCCCTAATTACAGTCCTCCTTTCCACCTTCGCGGCTCTCTGCATCTGCCAGCCCGTCGGCGGCTGCATATCCGAGGCCATCGGCGCGGCGGCGACGGAGTCTATCCGTTCCGGCGGAGCCGTCACGGGCTTCCTGTTAGGCGGAGCCTTCCTGCCCATGGTCATGGCCGGCGTGCACCAGGGCCTCACGCCGATTCACGCCGAGCTGCTGGCCCGCTACGGCGTGACGATTCTCCTGCCCGTCCTGGCCATGGCCGGCGGCGGACAAGTCGGAGCGGCCCTAGCCGTATATGCCAAGACGAAAAACAAAGGGCTGCGCAAAACCATCGCCTCGGCCCTGCCCGTCGGCATCATGGGCGTCGGCGAGCCCCTCATCTACGGCGTCACCCTGCCCTTAGGCAAGCCCTTTATCGGAGCCTGCATCGGCGGAGCCTGCGGCGGCGCCGTCCAGGCCTACTACATGGTCGGCTCGGCAGCCTTAGGAATTTCCGGCCTGCCCCTGGCGGCCAGCACCGATAATATTCCCATCTACCTGCTCGGCCTGGCCGTATCCTATGCCGTCGGCTTCATCGCCGCCTGGATTCTCGGCTTCGATGACCCCGAGCCATAAGGAGGAACGACATCATGAAAACGGGAATCTCCCTGTACCCGGGCCTGCACGGCACGGCAGAAGAACATTTGGCATTACTGGAAAAGGCCGCCGACGCAGGCATAGTCCGCGTGTTTACGTCCCTGCACATTCCGGAAGCAGACACTGCGGCGCTGCGCCGGGAACTGCGCGCCCTGCTGCAGACGGCACGGCGGCGCGGCCTGGACGTCGTCGCCGACGTATCGCCCCAAACGGCGGCCATCCTCGGCGTCGACAGCCTTCAGCCGCAGCAGCTGCGGGAACTGGGCATCACGACAGCCCGCCTGGACTACGGCTTCGACGTGCGAAAGACGGCCTTATTCAGCCGCATCATGTCCATCCAGCTCAACGCCTCGACGGTACAGCCCGAGTATTTAGACGCCCTGCGCGAAGCCGGCGCGGATGTTTCCCGCATCGACTGCCTGCACAATTTCTATCCCCGGCCTCATACGGGACTGAGCGAAGCCTTTTTTACCGCCCAGACGGCGTGGCTCCAGCGGGAAGGCCTGTCTGTCGGGGCCTTCATTCCCAGCCAGCACGGCCGGCGCGGGCCTTTATTCGAAGGGCTGCCGACGCTGGAAGACCACCGCCGCCTCGACGTCAGCCTGACGGCCCGTCATCTGGCCGCCTTAGGCGTCCAGTCGGCCTTCATCGGCGACGGCCAGCCGTCCGACGCGGAGCTGGAAGCCCTCGCCGCGGCGGGCCGCGAAGAGAAGGGCGTCGTCGTCTTAAAGGCCCGCCTCTGCAGCCGCGAGCCCTGGGTCCGCGATTTCCTGTCCTATACCTTTACGTCCCGCCTGGACCCGTCCCGCGATATGATACGGACGCAGGAAAGCCGCTCTCATGCGAGCGGCTCCATTGTAAGAGACGAGGCTTGCCCCCGCCGCGGCCTGCGGCGCGGCGACGTAACCATCGACACGGATATGTACTTGCGGTACCGGGGAGAAATGGCGATTATGACGGCCGACGCCGAAGAAGACGACAAGACGATGATCGCCGCCCAAATCCTGCCAGAAGAACGGTTTTTGCTGAACTATATCACGCCAGGGCGGCGATTCCGCTTAGAATTCGTCCGCTGATCAGGATTTGCAGTTCAGCAGCACGACGGCTCCCAAAATACAGGCGATACCGCCGAGGCCGGCCGCCGTAAGGAGTTCGTGAAATACGGCGACGCCGACGAGGGTCGACGTCAGCGGTTCGACAGACGCCAGGATAGACGCTTTCCCCGCTTCCATCTTATTGAGCCCCAGCGTATACAGGCCGAAGGGCAGCGCCGTCGACACGACGCCCAGCAGGACGAACAGAGCCGCCGCTTCGGGCACTGCCAGGACGACAGCGGCAATCTGTCCGGCATGGCTGAAACCGATAAGCCCGGCCGCGGCGACGACAAAGGTCCACGTCGTCACGGCAAAGGGCGTGTATTTCGCCAAAGCATAGCGGGCAAAAATCGAATACAAGGCGTAGCCGAAGCCGGCTCCCAACCCGGCCAGGACGCCGGGAACGTTGACCTTCCCTACGCCCAGCCCGCTGACGAGGACGCACCCGGCAAAGGCCAGGACCAGGCACAGGGCTTTCACCGGCGTGAAGGCTTCTTTAAACAACAGGACCGACAGGACCATGACGATGCTCGGCGCGGTGTACAGCAAAATGGCCGCCATGGACAAGGTCGTCAGCTGAATCGCCGTGAAATAGCAGATGTTGAAAAAGACGATGCTGCACAGGCCCGTCCCCAGGAACATCCATATATCCCGTTTGGCAATAGCCAGCTCCGACGCCCTCGTGCCGGCCATGAACAGCACCATGACCGCCGCCGTCACAAAGGAGCGGCCAAAGGCAATCTGGACCGGCGAAAATCCCAGCGCCGCCAGCTGACGGGAAAAAATCCCGATGACGCCCCAGCAGATGCCGGCGGCGATAATAAAAAACGGCGCCGTCTTGCCGTCAAGTCGTATAGTCATAGTCCATCCCTTCTTTTCCCTTTGTTATGCGTTTCATAGTAAAAGACTTTCGTCTCATTGTCAATACGCTGCCTTACGCGCCGCTATCGCCGCGCGCCTATGGCATGGTATACTACATGTATATGCACGATGTATAGTCACGGTATCTGCTTCGCCGATACCGCCTCTGCCGCCCTGCCTGCGCAGGAGAAAGGAGACCTCTCATGTCCGCATCATCATGGAAACGCGCGGCCATACGCGCCGCCATCTGCATCAGCCTCAGCACCGCCATTGCGCCAGCCGCGCCGGTTCAGGCCATTGACCTCGGCACCATCGGCACCCTCATCGGAGCCGGCGTACAGTACGCCAGCCTGAACAAACAGCTCAGCTATCTGGACAACGAAGGGCGCGACGAATTCATGGAACAGGTCAAGGCCCAGTACGGCGTCAATTACGACCCCCAGGCCAACGCCATGACGGCCCGCGTCATGGCAAACCTGTCCCGTTCCGTCGCGGCCATCGACCCATCCATCCTGGATAAGCCGTACAATTATTTCGTCAACAACGACACGTCCTTCAACGCCTTCTGTACTATCGGCCACAACATGAGCGTCAACATCGGCCTCTTCGAGCCCCTGAACTACAACGAAAACGAAGTCGCCTTCGTCCTGGCTCACGAAATGGGCCACGGCCAGAAAAACCATCCCATCGAAGGCGTCAAGAAATCCATGCCCCTTGATTTGCTGGCGTCGCTGGCCGGAGCCAACGGCAGCGCGGCCCAGCTCGGTTCGGCCATCTTGTCGCAAATCGGCACGGCGAATCTGGTCACCAAGCCCATGGAAAAGGAAGCGGACAAGCTGGCCTTCGAATACGCCGTCGGCGCAGGCTACAACCCCGGCGCGGGCGCCGCCTTATGGCAGCGCATGCTGGAAAAGGGCGGCTCCGTCAAGACGAGCGGCGTCATGGAGCTGTTCAACGACCATCCGACCAACGTCAGCCGCCGCGACACGTACAGCAAGACCCTAACGAAATGGAGCAACAACGTCGTCAAGGTCGACGCCGAAACGGGCATGATTTCCATCCGCGGCAAAGAATGGTTCGCCCCGGCCGATACGGCTTCTATGAGCGGCCGGGAACAGGCCTACCTAGTTGCCGGCAACCTGGCCGCCGTCTACCATCAGAACAAGCGGCCGACGGCCTCCGTCCATACACAGGGACAGATGCTCTACGTCGGAGCCCAGCCCATTGCCGATTTGAGCGCCGAGCCGAACCCAGCTGCCGTGACGGCCCGCCTGCAGGCCCTGCTGTAATCGGCATAACACAATATCTTTTATTTTCCCGGCCTAAATGATACAATAGCAGGCAGGAGGAATCACATTTATGGATCATGAAATGAAATTAGCCGTCCTCATCGACGCGGAAAATATTTCCAATAAATACATTGACGTCATCTTATCGGAAGCCAACAACTTAGGCGACGTCATATACAAGCGCATTTACGGAAACTGGACGACACCGCAGATGGCCTCGTGGCGCAGCACCATTCTGGACAACGCTATCCAGCCCGTGCAGCAGTACAGCAACACGACGCGCAAGAATTCGTCCGATTCGGCCCTCATCATCGACACGATGGACCTGCTGTATCAGAGCCATCTCGACGGCTTCTGCATCGTATCGTCGGACAGCGACTTTACCCGCCTGGCATCGCGCCTGCGCGAATCGCAGAAATACGTTCTCGGCATGGGCGAAAGCAAGACGCCCCGCTCCTTCATCTCGGCGTGCAACAAGTTTCTGTATTTAGACGTCCTGCTGGAAGAAGCGGAAGAAAACGAAAGCGAAGAAGCTAAGCCTGTTTCAACGCCGGATACAGCCGTAGCGGCCCAGCCTTACGTACCGGCTCACGAAAAAACGCCGGGCAAGGATTTCCTGACCATCAAGCAGGCTCTCATCAAGCTGACCGAAGAAAACTCCGACGACAACGGCTGGATTTTTTCCGGCACCCTGGGGAATTTGCTGAGCAAGCAGTTCTCCGACTTCGACGTGCGCAACTTCGGCTACAAGAAATTCGTCCCCTTTATCGAATCACTGAAGCTGTTCGACGTAAACACCATTACGGACGACAAGAACAAGACGGTAAAGCACAATTACTTCCGCCTCAAGTCGCAGACGTCGTACCGTCCGGCCCGCTCGTCCCATCCGTATCACAAGAATTACCGCTAATACGGCGAGGTACAATGGAACGGCCCATCCCGTTCCATGGCACCTCGTTTTTCCTATCGGCCTGCTCCCTTGGAAATACAGACGAAAGGAAGGGTTCCCATGTCTGACGAACAAATGCAGAAAACGCTCGAATCGCTGTCCCGAAAGCATCCGAACCGGCCCATCGCCGTGACGGCCGATTTGGCCAACGACAACTTAAACAGCATTTGCCGCCTGTCCCTGGCATGGATCAGCGACGGCAGCGTCCACGGTCTCACCTTCTTGATCAAGCCGCCGACGGACGAGTTTACGTGCCGCAAAATCACGGCCGACATGGTCGCCGACTGCCAGCCCTTCGCCGACGTCTGGGACGGTGAAATCAAGATATTGCTGAAAAACGCCGTCCTTTCGGCGTATTCGTCAGAACAGCTCTTCCTGGCCATCAAGGCCAGCTACGAAGCCAGCGGCAAGCCCTTTTCCATGGAAGACGCCTACGTCCGCGACCTGAAATTTCTCGCCGCGGCCTATATTGCCGACTTGGAAAACTTTTCTTTTTTATCGATTATGCATTACATGAACATTTCTGTAGACCTGGACAATTCCCTCAGCCGGGCTATGGCCTGCGCCTGCGGCATGAACTGGATGGAAAAGCTGTATCCCATCGGCAACTACGGCCTGCCCCTGTCGGCGGTCATGGCCGGCGCGCTCCACGAGCCGACAGAGGAAGAAACGCAGCGCAAGGCTGAGACGCACAAAACGCTGGAGCAGGCCGCTCGCTATTTGCAGCTCCTCTTCCTGCCCTTCGTCCTGCTGTGCCTGATTCTGGCCGGCTACTACCTGTACGCGCTGCAGGAAAACGCCAAGACCCACGTCGACTTTTCGCAGTACTCGTCAGTCAAGGCCGTGCCGCCGGAGCAAAAGCCCTCCTTTCCAGCCATCGAGACGAATAAAGAGTACCTGATGCTCCGCGGCACCTACATCGTCTGCGACGCCAGGACTATTCCAGAATTTCTCGACGCCTTTCAAAACCACGACGTCGAGATGATTCGCCAGATGGTGCGCTCCGACGAGGTCATCGTCTTTATGAATCCGACGCGCGTAAAATCACTGAGCCCGGCCGATGAAAAAGGCTTCGTCCTCGTAAAAATCCTCGGCGGCGAATACGACGGCGCGACGGGCTACGCCCACAGCATGATGCTGGAATAAGACTGTACTTCACATACCGACATACGCCCTCTTTATAGAAAGGACACGATATTGATTATGAAGCACTCTCCTATAGTTACGTTTCTAAAAGGCTTGATCGTCGGCGGAACGATGCTCGTTCCCGGCGTCAGCGGCGGCTCCATGGCCATCGTATTAGGCATATACGACAAGCTCATTCACGCCGTCAGCGCCCTGACGCGGCTCGATAAGGCCTCCTTTTTCTTTCTGTGCGCCTTCTCCGCCGGCGGCGGCCTCGGCATCATCGCCTTCGCCAAACCGCTGCTCCACTTCATGGAAACGTATCCTATTCCCACGTCGTACTTCTTCCTGGGCGCCGTAGCCGGCAGCGTCCCCATTACCTTCCGTCAGGGAAATATTTCCAGCCTGTCGGCCAAGGCCGTCCTGTATATCCTCTTAGGCGTGGTCATCGTCGCCTTGTTTGCCGCCGCGCCTATAGACGGGCTGCACGCCCAGACCGACGGCGGCCTGTTCTTCCTCATTCTGTGGATCGTGACGGGCTTCGTCGCCTCTATCGCCCTCATTCTGCCAGGCATCAGCGTATCGTACCTGCTGTATCTCTTAGGCGTATACGACCAGATACTGCTGGCCATCAGCAGCCTGTCCTTTTCCTTGCTCATCCCCTTGGGCGGCGGCGTCATCGCCGGCATCGTGGCGACGACGAAATTGCTGGAAAAGGCCATGAACCGCTATCCCCAGGCGACGTATCTCATCATCTTAGGCTTCGTCCTCGGCTCCATGTGGGAGCTGTTCCCCGGCGTCCCGACAGACCTGCTCTCCCTCGTATCCGCCGCCGTTCCCCTGGCTGCCGGCTTCGCCGTCATCTACACCCTTTCAAAGCAAGAGCTTTCCTAAATACTTTATAAAAAAAGCTGAATGCACGCGTTATAGGCGTATGCATTCAGCTTTTTTAGTATGCTCTTACATGATGGATAGCTGCGAATTCAGGACGTCTGTAATGAACATGTATCCCGGCGCATGGGTAATCATGAACTCAGGCTTCACGGCCATGGCCACGGCCTGAGGCGTGACGCCGCAGGCCCAGAAGACGGGCACTTCGCCCGGCTTGATGTCGGACCGTTCGCCGAAGTCGGGCTTGTCGATGTCGGAAATGCCGATGGCTTCGGGATCGCCGATGTGGATCGGCGCGCCGTGGACGAAGGGCATGCGCGTCGTAATCTGCACGGCCCGGATCGCATCGGCAGGCTTCATGGGCCGCATGGACACGACCATGGGACCGTGAAATACGCCGGCCGGCACGCACTCGATATTCGTCTTGTACATGGGCACGTTGTGGTTGTCCGTAATGTGGCGGATTTCCAGGCCCGCCTCTATCATGGGGCCTTCAAAAGAAAAACTGCAGCCCAGCAAAAAGGCCACCAAATCGTCGCGCCAGAACGGCGCGGCATCGGTCACTTCGTCAGTCAGCTCGCCATGGCGATAAATGCGGTACCGCGGTATGTCGTGCCGCAGGTCGGCCTCGGGAGCCACGAGCTTCGGAACGGGAGAGCCGGCTTCCGTCACGTCCAATACGGGGCAGGGTACCTTGTTGCGCTGCGTAAACAGCAGGAAATCAAAGGCCAGCTCCTTCGGCAGCACGGCCATATTGGCCTGGGCGTAGGGAGCGCACATGCCGCTCGTCGGCTTATCCAATTCTCCGGCCCGGATGAGGCTTCGCACTTCTGCCGGAGATGCTTTCGCTAAATCCATGACAGTTCCCTTCTTTCTACGTATTTAAAATCTCTTCCAGATGCTCTTCCAAATAATTCGTGTTGACCTGGCCGCAGCGGAAGGCGTCCGTCATCAATATCTTCCGCTGCAGGGGGATATTCGTCGTCACGCCTTCGATTTTAAAATCAGCCAGGGCTTTTTCCATCTTGTCGATGGCTTCCAGCCGCGTCGGGGCCCATACGATGAGCTTGGCAATCATCGAGTCGTAAAACGGCGTAATGACGCAGCCTCTGTACATGGCGCTGTCCACGCGGATACCGCGGCCGAAAGGAGGCGTGTAGCGCGTGATTTTCCCCGGGCAGGGCATGAAATTGTGCATCGGGTCTTCGGCATTGATGCGGCATTCGACGGCCCAGCCGTTCATGCGGATATCGGCCTGCGTCCACGGCAGCTTTTCCCCTGCCGCGACGAGTATTTGCGCCTTGATCAGATCCGTCCCCGTCACCATTTCCGTGACGGGATGTTCGACTTGGATGCGCGTATTCATTTCCATGAAATAGAAATTTCCCGTATCGTCTACGATGAATTCTATGGTGCCTGCGCCGCTGTAGTCGACGGCCTTGGCGGCCATGACGGCGGCTTCGCCCATCTTCTTCCGCATGTCCGGCGACACGGCGGGCGACGGCGCTTCTTCAATGACCTTTTGGTGACGGCGCTGCGTCGAGCAGTCCCGTTCGCCCAGGTAGACGACGTTTCCGTAATTGTCGGCCATGATCTGAATTTCTACGTGCCGCGAATGGGATAAGTATTTTTCCAAATACACGCCGGCGTTGCCGAAGGAGCGCTCCGCTTCCTGCGAAGCCTGACGCAGGGCCTTGACCAGCTCCGTGCTGTCTTCGACAATGCGCATGCCCTTGCCGCCGCCGCCGGCCGTGGCCTTGATCAGCACGGGATAGCCGATGGCTTCCGCCGTGCGGCGCGCTTCGTCTTCATCGCAGATGACGTCTTCCGTCCCCGGAATAACGGGCACGCCGACGCGCTTCATCGTGCTGCGGGCCATGGCCTTGTCGCCCATGTGGCGGATAGCCTCACCGCTGGCTCCGATGTAGGTAAAGTGATAGTTTGCGCAGGCGTCGGCAAAATCGGCGTTTTCCGACAAAAATCCGTAGCCCGGATGGATGGCGTCGGCCTTGGCCGCCTTCGCCGTCTCGATAATGCGGGCAATATCCAAATAGCTTTTCTTGGCCTGGGCCTGTCCGATGCAGTACGCTTCGTCGGCCAGGCGGACAGGCAGGGAATCGCGGTCGGCTTCGGAATACACGACGACGGCGCTGATTCCCAACTCATGACATGCTTTGATAATTCGCACGGCAATTTCGCCGCGGTTGGCAATCAATACTTTCTTAAACATATGCCCAAGCCCTTTCTATACGCCGACATGGCCTTTTTTCACCTTGAACAACGGCTGGCCGAATTCGACGAACTCGCCGTCTTTTGCCAGCACTTCCGTAATCTCGCCTTCGACCATCGCTTCGACTTCCGTAAAGAGCTTCATCGCTTCCAATACGCAGACGACCGTATTTGGCGTCACGGCGGAACCGACCTTTACGAAGGGAGGCGCCTTGGGGTCCGGTGCGCTGTAGAAGGTGCCTACGATAGGCGCCGTAATTTCGACGACGTGCTCGCCGGGCTGCGGGGCTTCAGCCGGAGCGGCGGCAGGCGGCTGGACAGCCGGCATCATCGGCTGCGGCACGGCGACGGCGACGGGCGCGCCGCCCTTTTCCAGCAGGACCTTTCCGTCCTCGTAGGCCAGTTCCATCTTATTCAGGGACGACGTTTCAAGAATTCGTACTAATTCCTTGATTTCTTCTAACGATAACAAACAAATCCCTCCTAGTTATAGCATGCCTGCGACGGCAATCTTTATATTTTCCATGCAGCGTTCCATGTCGATAAACAGACGCTCGCCTTCTTCGTTGCTGATCAGCCTGAAATACATGCGGTCGCCCGGCTTGAGCTGGGCCACGCGGGCCACGTCTACCTGGGCGACCTGGCCGATGACGGGATAGCCTGCCGTCGTCTGGTGGTCAGCCATCAGGATGATGGGCATGCCGTTGGGCGGCACCTGTACGGTTCCCAGCCCGGCAACTTCGGAAATCATTTCCAGGGGCCGCTTCATTTCCAGCTTAGGGCCGTTCAGGCGATAGCCCATGCGGTCGGACTGTGTCGTAATGAGAAAGTCCGTCCCGAAGAAGTCGTACTTGGCCTTTTCCGTAAACTCGTCGTACTGCAGTCCGGCCATGACCTTAATCGGCTTGCGCAGCCGCTCCGGCGTCGTATGAACCTTGCTGATGCTCCAGCGGGCATGCGTAAAGGAATGAGCGCCGCGGGTCAGCAGGTTGAACATCATCTGCTGGCCGTACTCGCTGGGCTCCTTCGTATTCAGCAAATCGCCGCGGCGCAGGGCCCGCCCTTCCAACCCGCCGAACTGAGCCCGCAGATAGGTGCTCTTGCTGCCCATGACGACGGGCACGTCGTACCCGCCGGCCACGGCCAGATAGGCCCGGCAGCCGACGACACAGGGGCCGAAGCGCAGGATCGCGCCGGCCTTGACGGCGACGGGACGGTGCATGGGCACCTTCTGGCCGTCGATCACCGGGCCGAAATCGCCGCCGGTAATAGCGATGAGCGTATCCGACGTAAACTCGATCGTCGGCCCCATGAGGGTGATTTCCAAAGCCCCTTCGGTTTCATCATTGCCGACCAGTATATTCGCCAGCCGCAGGGAATACACGTCCATCGCCCCTGAAGGGATGACGCCGATCTTCTGGTATCCATAGCGTCCCGTATCCTGAATCGTCGTCAGCAGGCCCGGGCGGATAATGTTAAGACTCATGGCCGTATTCCTCCTTTAAGGCTGCAAATTCTTCTTCCGATACGGCGTAAAACTTCACGATGTCGCCGGCGTGCAGCAGGCTCGGATCGTCTTCCTTCTTCAAGGAAAACATATCCATCGGCGTGCGCCCGATAATCTGCCAGCCGCCGGGCGTGCTCAGGGGATATCCCCCGGTCTGTTCGCCGGCAATGCCGATGCTGCAGGCCGGTATGGCTACGCGCGGCGTATCGCGGCGCGGCGTGGCGATGCGCTTGTCCATGCCGCCCAAATAGGGAAATCCCGGACAGAAGCCGATCATGTACACCAGGTATTCCGGCTCCGTATGGATGGCGATGACTTCCTCTACAGACAAATGATTGTACTGGGCCACATAGTCGATATCCGGCCCGTATTCTCCGCCGTAGCATACGGGAATCTGCACGACCCGGGCCGTTTCCTTCTGTACGTCGGCCAGCTGTTCCATGCATCTGCAGAGGTACGCCGACGTAATCTCCAGGGCCGAGTCGCTTTTATACTTACCGGCCTGCTTTTTGACGACGAAGGGATTGTAGTACACGGCCAGGCTCGTATACGAAATGACGTATTCTATCATCCCGGCGAAGGGATGGGTTTCCAAATAATCGGCCAGCGCCTTGACCTTGCAGTGAATTTCCGGGCTGATCGTACTGCCGAAATTCACGAGGACGCCGGCTTCGCCTAACGGTTTTATCGTAAATTCATGGTTCAAGCGTAACAGCCTCCCTGTCACATAAACAATTTAGGCAGCTGCTTCATAATAGTCAGCACGCCCATGTACGCCGTCATGATAACGACGATGACGCCGAAAATGCTCATCCACACCGGATGCTTGTAATCGCCGACGATCGATTTCTTATGGGCCGCGATGATCATGACCAGCAGCGTAATCGGCAGGATCAGACCATTCAGCGTCCCTACGAGGATCAGCGTCTTGACGGGCTGGCCGACGAAGGCGAAGACGACCGTCGAAAAGACGATGAAGGCGATGACAAACCAGCGGTAGTTGTTTTCGATTTTAGGGCTGAAGGTGCGGATAAAGGAAACGGACGTATAGGCCGCGCCGATAACCGACGAAATAGCCGCCGACCACATGACGACGCCGAAGACCTTGTAGCCGATATCGCCGACAGCCAGCTTGAATACCGAAGCCGGCGGATTGGCCGGGTCGAGCTGCAGGCCGCTGGCTACGACGCCCAGCGTCGCCAGGAACAGGAATACGCGCATGACGCCGGTCAGGCAGACGCCGGTAACGGAGCTGCGCGTAATCTGGGGCAGCGCTTCCTTGCCGACAACGCCGGCGTCGACCAGGCGATGGCCGCCGGAGAAGGTAATATACCCGCCGACGGTGCCGCCGACGAGGGTGACGATCGCCAAGGGATCGATGACGTCGGGCACGAAGGTCTTCATGACCGCTTCGCCTACAGGCGGGGCCGAAGACACGGCGACGTACAAGGTCAGCACAATCATGACGACGCCTGCGGCCTGGGTGAATTTATCCATGAGCACGCCTGCTTCTTTAAACACGAAAATCGAAACGGCGATGACTGCGCTGATGGCCGCGCCGGTTACGGTATCCATGCCGAAGATGACGCTGAAGCCCATGCCGGCGCCGGCGATATTGCCGATGTTAAAGCCCAGGCCGCCCATGACGATCAGGGCCGCCACGACGTATCCCAAGCCGGGAAGGACCATATTGGCCACGTCCTGGCCGCGCTTTCCCGAAATGCCGATGACCCGCCATACGTTGAGCTGCGAGCCGATATCCAAAATAATAGACGTCAAGATGACGAAGCCAAAGCTGGCCAGCAGCTGCTCCGTAAACACGGTCGTCTGCGTTAAAAATCCCGGGCCGATAGACGACGTAGCCATCAGGAAGGCCGCGCCCATCAGCACGCTGAAATCAAATCCTTTTTTAGTTTTCATACTCTCGCCTCTTCCTCCTTCATCTCAAGACACCCTTACCGGTGTATAAAGGACGTTATCTGAATCTGTTCCTTCTGCAGCGCCTCGCCGATGCTCTTAGCAAAGACCAGGGCCTTCGGGCTGTCACCGTGAATGCAGACCGTATCGGCTTTGACGGGAATATCCTTGCCCGTCGCCGTACGGACCTTGCCTTCGGTAATCATCGTCAGCACCTGCCGTATCGACGCGGCGTCGTCTGTAATCATGGCGTTCGGCTGCGTCCGCGGCGTCAGCGACCCGTCTTCCTGATAAGTCCTGTCGGCAAATACCTCGCTGGCCGTCTGCAATCCCGCCGCTTCCCCGGCTTTGACCAGCCAGCTGCCGGCCAGGCCGAACAGCACCAGCTGCGGGTCAACGTCGTACACGGCCTTGGCAATCGCTTCGGACATGGCCTGATCCTTGGCCGCCAGGTTGTACAGGGCGCCGTGGGGCTTGACGTGCTGCAGCCTGCCGCCTTCGGCCTTGACAAAGGCCGACAAGGCGCCGACCTGATAGACGATTAAATCGTAGATTTCATCGGGCTTCATGGCGATATTGCGGCGGCCGAAGCCGTTCAAATCCATAAAGCCCGGATGCGCGCCGACTGCCACGCCCCGTTCCAGAGCCAGGCGCACCGTCTTGTGCATGACGAAGGGGTCGCCGGCATGCATGCCGCAGGCGATATTCGCCGAGCTGACGTAATTCAAGACGTCGCTGTCGTTGCCGATAGTATACATGCCGAAGCTTTCGCCCAAATCGCTGTTTAAATCGATTTTCATCATCTGAAATTCCTCCCGTTTATTTTCATATTTTATACAAAAAAGCGCTGAATATTAAACATACTCAGCGCTTTTATCCAGTAAAGTATATTTATAATTCATTATAATATACCACGGAAACCCTTGTCAATATATAGTCATTTCGACTATTTTCTTAAATTTTTAATAAAAACAGGGCCTATCTTCCGTTCTAGCGGTACATTACATATTTTCACATACTTTAAAGATTTTTATTGCATCAATATAAATTTTTTTATTTTTATCGCTATAATCCTGCGTTTTTATTTTCAAATGAAATTTAATTGCGCCATTCGAAAACGCCGCGGTTCAGGACAGCCTTCCCCGTCGTCTTGTTGACCAGCTTGAAGTAAGCCGTTCCTTCACCCATCTTCCAAAGCTGCAGCATAACCGGCGTATCGGGGAACAAGACTGACGTCATCTGCGCCGCCATGCGGGTCATCCGTTCCGGCTCGCCCGGAATCAGCGCGCCTATCGCCATGCGGCAGGCAAAGCCGAAGGAGCACAGGCCCTGCATGAACGACGTTTCAAAGCCCATCTTCTGGGCGTACTGCGGGTCGACGTGCACTAAATTCGTATCGCCGGTCAAGCGGTACAGGAGGTTCTGCACGGGGCTGATATAATCGTCGATTTCAACGTCGGGACCCCTGTCGGGAATCTGGACGGGGCTCTTGGGCATGGGCGCGCCGCCGAAGCCGCCGGCTTCGTGAAAAAAGGTCGTCGAGTAGTTGGTGCATACGTCGTTGCCCGCCTCGTCGCGCACGTCGATGCGCGTACGCACGACGGCGCCCTTGCCTTCGCCGCGGTCGTATACGTCTGTAATAACATCCTGGTACTGGAAGGTTCCCTTAATCGGATCGATAGGCCGGTGCATGATAATTTCGTGGTCCATGTTCAAGAAGGAAATAGTCGGCTTGATGATGTCATTGGCCAGCATAGACGCCGGCAGAGGCATCCACTGATACGGCCGGACGTTGACCGTCCCCCAGTACGGCACGGTACCGTAGGTCGGGATGGCCTTCAAATACTTCTCATAGGTATACATCAAATCGTCCCGCTTGGCTCCGACTGCCAAAGCGTACAATACGACGTCGCGCCAGTTGTACTCCAGATAGCGCGGCTCCATCTTTTTTCCTACGAGGATTTCATCCAATTTCAGCTTCATCATACGTCACTCCTTTATGCGTTCTCGCGTCTAGTATCTACGTACTATTGTACACGATGCACAAGGGAATATCTACAGGACCGTATGCCCCCTGGCTGGACTTTTATTGCCAATACCTGTCCAGACGGGCGGCGGCAGCCTCGATGTCGTTGATCAGCTTGCACGTGTGATACCCGTCGGCCACGGCGTGATGAACTGAGACGGCCAGCGGCAGCAGCACCTTTTTCCCGGCAGCCTCGAATTTTCCGAAGCGGATGAGGGGGAACAGGAGGGAGTTTTCAGCGTACGTATCCTGAGAAAAGGACGTGAAGTGAAGCCACGGCACTGCCGACACGGGACAGAAATTCGGCGGCTGATCCGGCTTGGCCTTGACGAAGCCTTCGCCGTCCTTGTAGGCCTCTATGTCTGCGGCGACGCCGTCGTAAAAGGTCCGCAGATCCGCGTCGTACTCACTCCAAATATCGGAAAAGGTCTTATCTTTTTCGTGAAAGACCGTATAGCAGGGCGCGACGACATCCCAGTACCCCAGTCGGCCGTCGCCGTCAAAGCTCATGCGGAATTCCCGGTTTTCATTGACGGCCCGCATGATCGCGTACAGCATGAGAGGAAAAAACCGCAGCCGCCGCTGCTTTTGGAACTCCCGCAGCGGCGCAATATTGATATGGGCCGTCAGCGTGTAGCGGCACTTGATTTGATTATAATAATAGTTGAAATGGTCCCTGCGGGACCACGTTTCCCAGTCGATGAGATGAAACATACGGTATCGCTCCTAACTATTCAGATATAGGTCAACGGACGGCCTTATACGATTTTTTCGGCAATCAGTATATCCATCGCATGCTGATGCGGCGCGCCGCCGCTGACGCAGTCGAAGATGATTTCTTCGCAGCGGTGGAATTTCCAATCGGCAAACAGCGAAAACAGCTCGCCTGACCGCCAATAGCCGCCGTCGATTTCTTCGTCAGGCGGAGGCGGAATAAAGGGCTTCTGGACGAATACGTTCAAGGCGCACAAGCCGCCGGGCCGGATGCGGCGCTGGTACTCCTGCAGGATGGCTCCTCGCCTGTCCGGCGGAAGATAGTGCAGCACGCCGCTTGCAAACAGTATATCATATTCCTGCTGCGGCACATACTCCAGCATGTCGGCCCGGAAGAATTCTGCCGCCGCCGTCGGATACTGGCTCGCCAGCCATTTCGCCTTCGCAATGCCTTCGACGGCCAAATCAAAGCCGACAGCCCGATATCCGCACCGCGCCAGAAACACGGCGTCCTTTCCCTCGCCGCATCCCATATCCAGGACAAGACGCCGCTGCAACGGCGGTTTCAGCCGCAGGATATCGTAGCACATCTCATTGGGCTCCAGGCCCCAATAAAACTCGTCGGCCTGATACCGGTCGGCATAGACAGTCTTTCCATACTGCCGATGATGCCCCAGCAGCTCGTCGGTGCTCGTCTGCAGCAAATCCGCCAAGGCCGGCAGCAGCAGGATGTCGGGCATCGTCTCGCCCCGCTCCCATTTGGAAATGGCCTGAGCCGATAGGTGCAGGGCCTTCGCGATATACTCCTGCGTAAAACCCAGCTCCTTGCGGCGGCGCAGCAGTATATTTCCAAATTGTGTCTTCATCGCTTTCACCTCTCCCTCTAATGGTACGGCACGACGCTTTGCTATGGCAATAACTGCCTGCGGGAATTATTCAGACAAATTCCCCTATCCGTTGATATGGCAGAATTCCTCGAAATATCCGAATCACTCAGCCCAACGTTGCGATGTATCCTAAAATCAGCTATCATCAAATAAAAACCATATAGGAGGGCAGCTTCATGGCACAACACATCATCGTCGTCGACTACGACCCTTGCTGGGAACAGAAATACCTAGCCGAAGCGGAAACCATACGCGCCATTCTGGGCGAAAACTGCACGGCAATCTTCCACATCGGCAGCACCGCCGTCAAAGGACTGAAAGCCAAGCCCATTATCGACATCATGCCCGTCGTCCGCGACATAGCCGCTGTAGACGAAAAGCAAGGCGCCTTCGAAGGAATAGGCTACGAATACTTAGGCGAATTCGGCATGGCCCGCCGGCGCTACCTGCGCAAAGGCGGCGACGAGAGGACGCACCAGGTCCATATCTTTCAGGAAACGGACAGAGCCAATATCGAACGCCATCTGGCTGTCCGCGATTTCCTGCGGGCCCACGGCGAGATCGCCCGGCAGTACGGCGCGCTGAAGGAAACCCTGGCCCGCCAATATCCCTACGACATCGAAGGCTACTGCGACGGCAAAGAGGCCTTTGTAAAAGACCTGGAGCGCCAGGCCCTGCGTTGGAAACAGAAGGAGCCTTCATCTATTTGACGAGGCGACGCCCAGATGATATAGTAAAAATCAGATACGTTAAACATATGGGCTGCGTCCGTCATTTTCTTTATATAATAAACACTTATGCTCTATATCTCTTGTTTTTAAATGCGATCATGCCATATAGCATCAAATAATGCCATTACGGCATCGTACGAAAGGAGTTTTGCCCTATGAAAAATACCGTCGCTACGCTGCAGGCGCAAAAGGACAACCACGACAAGATTACCATGCTCACGGCCTACGACTATTCGACGGCCAAGCTCATGGACGAAGCAGGCATCAACATGCTGCTCGTCGGCGATTCCCTCGGCATGGTCATGCTCGGCTATGAAGACACCCTGCCGGTCACAATGGAAGACATGATCCATCACACCAAAGCCGTATCGCGCGGCGCAAAAAACGCCTTCGTCGTCGGCGACATGCCCTTCATGTCCTACCAGACATCCATTTACGACGCCGTGTACAACGCCGGCCGCCTCATGAAGGAAGGCCGCTGCCACGCCGTCAAGCTCGAAGGCGGCATGAGTGTATGCCCGCAGATTCAAGCCATCGTCGAAGCGGGAATCCCCGTCGTCGGCCACATCGGCCTGACGCCCCAGTCGGTCAACGCCTTAGGCGGATTTAAAGTACAAGGCAAGAGCGAAGAAGCGGCCCGCAAGCTCATCGAAGAAGCCAAGGCCGTCGAGGCGGCCGGAGCCTTTGCCATCGTCCTCGAATGCGTACCGGCAAAACTCGCCGAGCTCATTACGGCATCCCTGCGCATCCCGACCCTCGGCATCGGTGCCGGCGTCCACTGCGACGGCCAAATCCTGATTTATCAGGACATGCTGGCCCTGTTCAGCGACTTTACGCCGAAATTCGCCAAGCAGTTCGCCAACGTTGGAGCCCTCATGAAGCAGGCCTTCGCCGACTACATCAAGGAAACAAAGGAAGGCGCCTTCCCCGGCCCGGAACACGGCTTTAAAATCGACGACGAAGTCATTGAAAAATTAAAACAGTAGGAAACAAAAAAAGCTATGCCATCCCATGGGAGACATAGCTTTTAGTCATTTATAATCCATATGCAAAATGTATATACGACAGACTTTGACATAGCCCGTATATCGCATATACCAACCATCTAGGCGCTGCAAAAAGCGGCAGGCCGTTAATCCTAGCCCCGGAAATGGGCGATGCCTTATGACACCATACGCCCTGTTGACCTTCGTATTCTTAGTGGTACTTTGTATTATTTCATTGAAAGCATAAAAGGAAATCCGCCCCACAGCTACCAACTATAGGCGGATTTTCTTTTTTCCTATGATATGGGGCTGACCGTTGCCGGCAGCGACTTTTTTCTATGTTTATTATACGTAAATCCTGCCGACTTATCAAATATGCGGGGTGCTACGGCTCGTAAATATCATCGTATTCCTTATGCCGTTTAAGCCACGCCGACGCATAGGAACACGACGCACCGGTTTTACAGCCTGTACTGCGGATATAGTCCGCCGCAGCCTGCACCAGCTTTCCCGCCGTTCCCTGCCCCTGCTGCGACGGGTCGACGCCCGTATGGACAATATCGTATTTCCCGTTCTGATCCTGAAGGAAATCAATCTCACCGACAGTCTTTCCCTCTTCATCTTCTATCCAAATTCGCTTGTCGCTGTATAACATCTTCATGGCATATCATCTCCTTTATTTCTAGTATATCCCATGGAGGCTGCCATGTATGTTGTTTTTCTAACAGAAAAGTATATCAAAAAAGAATGCTATTCCCATTTAATCCTTTTTGAATCATCTACATACAGCTCTTTATTTCGAATATCCTTTTTCAGCATGGAAAAGAAGGTAATCAACAGCAAGGCAATAACCAAAAGCAGCGGAATAACGATGAGACTTGTAACAGACTGTATTGTTGTCAGCACATTTAATCCCGGTACAAACTGCTCTAAACAAAGAATTCCTAATGGTAAAAGCAATACTAAAAATCCCCAAAAAACCTTATACCAGCTTGCAGGCTCTTCATCGTTTTTAAGATTTTTAGACGTTAACGTTGCAACTACCGTCGACGCTGCCGTAGCACCGCAAGCTAAGGTAACAAATACGACGACCATATACACGACGATAGCTATTGCCGACAACGGGAGAGACTGCAAAACAGCCAGCACGGCTACATTATTTCCGCTGTCCATTGCAATTTGAGATAATTGCAGTCCGTTGACCAACTGTTGATAGATGCCGTAATTTCCCAGTACGGCAAAAGCCAGCCAGCAAGCCAAGGTGGTCCAAATGCATCGAACGATTGCAATCTCACGGAAGGTTCTTCCGTATGAAACACGAGCCAGCCATAAGCCGTCCGAAATAGTACAGCCTAAATACCATGCCCAGTAAAATACGGTCCACTGCTGCACAAACCCAGTTTGCGCAATAGCGTCGGTATTAAAACTCATGTGAACAAATTCGCGAATATTCGTACCAACAGCCATTGTAAAATTATTGATAATAAACGACGTCGGTCCCGCCAGAAGGATAAACAAGAAAAACGCCAAAGCCAATTTAACATTGAAATTACTGATAATGCTGATGCCTTTTGCAATACTCTTAGATGTTGAAAGGATAAAAAACACCCCAAACACGACGATAACAGCTATCCGCAACCCAAAAGTAATTTCAACGCCTAACAAATATCCAGCTAATTCTGCCAAGATAGACGTCCCCAAGCCAAATGTGCAAACTAAGCCACCAATATATCCAAAAGCTACTAATCCATCTATTACTTTCCGAAGAACTTTTATCGGCAAAGAGTTTCCTTTTAACACAGATTTGCACAAATCCGAAAGATTTAGAGAATCAACTTTTTTGTTCCAAAAGATATAGCCTAAGGCTAACGACACAGGCAAATAGATCGCCCAAGCGGCAAATCCCCAATGAAACATTCCGTAAGGCAATGCATACTCATACGCCTGAATAGATTGCGGCGCAATGCCAAAGGGCGGCGTCTCCACATAATACATCCATTCAACCATACCAAAAATAAAAATTCCCGCACCGGCAGCAGAGCACATGTTCATCGCCGCCCAGGAAAACGTCTTATAGTGAGGCTTCGCATTCGCGCCGCCAAGACGAATATCTCCGTATTTGGAGAACATAATAAATACAGCAAAGACAGAACTAAGAAACGCAATCAACATAAAGGCCCAAGGAAAATTTATTGTCATGACATCGTAAAAAACGCTAATGACATACGCCGTTCCTTCGGGAACAACAATCATAGGAATGACCAAAGCAAATAGTAATCCTACGCCTAATAATGCAACAGGCAGATTGATATTTTTTAACATTCCATTTCCCCCTTTACTTAGCTTTTGCAAACACAGTAAGAGCTTGGCGAAAATCAGCAATTAAGTCCTGTACGTCTTCTATGCCGACAGAAATGCGAATCAAACCTTCTTCCATTCCCATTTCAATCAACTGTTCTGGAGTAAATTCAAAACGAAACGCCGTTGCCGGATGAGCAATGGTGGTCTTATAGCCGCCCAACGTGCCGAGATATTTAACAAGCTTGAGCCGATGCATGAATTCGTTCACTTTTTCCCGATTATCTTCTACTCGAAAGCTGAGCATTGCACCGCAGCCATTCGGCATCAAATGCATCGCCAGCTCATGCTGGGGATGATTTGTCAATGACGGATAGTTAACGTACTGCACATGGTCGTCTTTCTGCAGCGCTTCAGCCAATGCCTTTGCATTCGCAAACTGTCGGGACACCCGCATCTCCATTGTTCGAATACTTCTCAGCATAAGCCAAGAGCTATTCGGATCCAAGCAGGTTCCAAACAATAAATAATCAGCATATATCTTTTTCATCAGTTCATTGCGTCCTGTAATGCAACCAGCCGTGAGATCGCTGTGTCCACCGAAATATTTCGTCATGCTGTGGATAACAATATCAGCTCCGTGTTCAAGGGGACGCAGGGCAAAGGGGGTAGTAAACGTGCTGTCCACAACGACCAGTGCTCCGACACGATGAGCTATATCGACAATACTGTCTATATCTACTACGCGAATAAGTGGATTCGTTATAATTTCCGTATAGATAATCTTCGTATTGTCTCTAACAGCACGCTGTACTTCCTCGCGATTTGTTAAGTCAACATATGTCACTTCCATGCCGAATTTAGTAATAATCCGGTCAAACAACTCAATCGTTTCACCATAAATTGCATTGCTTGTAATAATATGATCGCCAGCCTTCGCTAACGAAAGGAGGGTTGTAGAAATAGCAGCCATCCCGGAAGAACACACTAAAGATTGTTCTCCCTGTTCCAGAAAAGACACTGCATCCGCTACATTATCCCGATTCGGATTTGCTGTGCGGCAATAATAATATTTATTGCCCTGACTGGCGTTATCATAATCGTCCATATCGCAGATAATATTCGCCGTCGACACATAAATAGGCGGGGTTTCCGGCCTCTCCACCGGCATTTTAGGTTCGCTGCCCACATAAAGAATTCCTGTCTTTTTAGTTACGGTTTCATACATCATGCATTCGCCTCCATTAAATATTGTCAAAATATCGGTTCTTTTCTTTCTACGTAAAGGGTAAACCTTAAGGTCGGAGGCGAGTCAAATAATTCTATATTGAAAAAAAGAATAGCTCCGCTATAATGCAGCGCTATTCTTCTAAAAAAACGATAGTATGCAACTGATTAATTGCATTTTTATCATCACTTTATACATTTTCCTTTGCCTGTAACCTTCTTGCTACAACAATGTTGCGCAAAAACGCCTTATGAAATATAAATTTGAATCTCATACGGCGCATTGCTCCAATCTACCAGATTTTCTTCAAATTCAAGCGCCAATACCATATTCGGCAAATTATGATCGGGAAAAAATTTTTTCAGCGCGTTTACGTCCCACTGTTCTTTCAATATAGGCGTCCTAAAACAAAGATATTCCCCTGCGGGGAGCACCTTATATTCTGAAACATATTCCTTAGGTCGGCGCGTTAAATACGTAAAATACGATTTAGGCCTGAATGTGCCGGAAAAAAAGTCGGAAACAGACATAACATATCCATATTGTCTCCGATAAGGCAAATCCCGAAGACGATCCGAGCCCTTCGCCTCTGCCAAACGGATTTCCATATCGGCCAATTCATCCGTGTCATAGCAAGGCACCTGAATGATATGCCGTTCGGGCAAGTATAAATGATACCATTGCTGCAAATCCGACGTTCGGCTCATATAGGTAAAACAATCAATGTACCATTCTATATCTTTTATACGCTCTTTAACCCGCTCTAATTCCCGATGTGCATTTCGCCATTCTGCTTCTAAGGCTTGAATCATAGCCTCCGCCGTTCCATCTTTAATAATCGCGCCAATTTCCGCTAGATTAAGGCCCAACCCCTGCAAATATTTTATCCGATCAATGATATGAAATTGATCGTACGTATACCATCGATACCCCGTATCTTCTGATATTTTCTTAGGTTTTAAAATTCCGATTTTCTCGTAATGCCTAAGAGTCGTTGTTGTCACGCCTAATAATTTTGCTGTTTCCCCGATAGAGTAATACTCTTTCATCATATTATCCCCTATATACCGCGATTAAAACGCATCCCATTCGGCAAAGCGCTCGTTCATGCGCTTTTTCTTTTGCTTCGCCTTTGCCGGCCCTTCTGACGCCGGGCCGAAGGGCATTCTTCCTGCTTCTACGGTGCGCTTATAAAACAAGGCGACGGCTTCTTCTTCGCTTAATCCCATGCGGGCAAAGATGGCCGCCGCTTCCTTGCGCAGCTGTTCATCTATCATCTTGGTGTTCCGCCCCTTTCTCCATACGCCTGCGATGGCGTTCTTCCGCTTCGCCGTTGATGCCGTCGAGCGTCGCCATATGCCCTACGGCATACAGCATCGTCTTCAGCATGACGACGCCCAGCACGGCCCCTGTGCCTTCACCCAGGGCCATGTCGGCGTGGATGAGCACGTCGTATTCGTCTATACCGCACAGCCGCAGGGCCGCGCTCATGCCGGGCTCGCGGGAAATGTGCGACGGCAGCGCGTACTGCCGCACGGCCGGATGGGTCTTCACGGCGCAGGCCAGGGCTACGGCCGTAATAAATCCGTCGATGTAAAAGGGAAGCCTAGCCTCGGCGCAGGCCAGCATCGCGCCGTACAAGGCGGCCAAATCGAAGCCGCCGACGCAGCGCAGAGCGTCCTCCGGCGACTGGATTTCCTCTTCATATTTTTGCAGCGCCTCCTTGACGACTTGCTCTTTGTGAAACCAAAGGCGGTAATTGCCTCTAGCCGAGCCGTGGCCGACGAGAAACGCGCTGCCAGCCGGCGCTATGGCCGTCAGCACGGCGGCCGACGTCGTCGTGTTTCCTATGCCCATTTCACCGAAGGACAGGATGTTGCATCCCCGGGCTTTCGCCGCTTCGACCCGTTCCCTGCCGACGGCGGCGGCGCGGGTAAATTGTTCCGTTGTCATCGCCGGCTGTACCGAAAAATCGGCCGTCCCTCTGGCGATTTTCCTGTCGACGCCGACGGCGTCTTCACTGTCGATGCCGACGTCTACGACTTCGTAGGGAATGCCGTGACAACGGCAGAAACAGGTCACAGCCGACGTTCCTTCCGTCATATGCACGCTCTGCATGTACGTAATATCAGACAGCTGAGCTACGACGCCGGAGCGGACGACGCCGTTGTCCGCGGCAAAGATAATATGGCGGGGACGAAGTTCCTCCTGAAAGGAGCCCCAGGCCAGGAAAACCTGACGCACCTGCTGCTCCAGCAGGCCCAGGCTTCCCGGCGGCTTGGCTAAGTTATGGAGCCGTTCGTCTACTTGCGCTGCAAAATCCATTATACCGTCATCCCTTTATAAGCCCAATAGGCGCGCCGCCGCGCCTCACCCTGCTCATCCAGCGCCGGCAGCGTTACGCCGTGGGGCCGGGCCTGTCCCGTTTCCTCTTCGATATGGACGAAGGATACGAAGCATTCCGCCGCCATGGCCCCGTCGGAGCGCCGCGTCATGGCCATATGCGCGCCGACGCTCGTCGTCCCGGCATAGACGACGGTACTGGAAATGTCGATGGTGTCGCCTTTGCGGACCGGCCGGAGAAACCGCAGCCCGTCCAATCCCAGGCAGACGATATGGCCGCTGTTCAGAAAGCTTTGCACGGCCAGAAAGCCGCACTCGATCATATACGACGCCGCCTGCCCGGCAAACAACGTATCATGCGGATTCAAGTCCTTTCCCAGTACCATATGGGCCGCCGATACGCGCTTGTCTATTCCCGTCATAGTCATTCCTCCCCAACTCACCGTTAATGTATCTATTGTATCATACTATAGCGAGGAAATAAGCCTATTCTAGCCTTGAAAATTCGTTTTTTTTATGTCAAAATAAAACAATATAGAGGGGGTATAGTATGTCTACGATTAAAGATATCGCTCGTGAAGCCGGCGTTTCCATCGCCACCGTTTCCATCGTCCTGAACGGCAAGGGACAGGAACGAAAAATTTCCAAGGAAACGCAGGCCCGGATACATCAAATCGCCAAACAGCTGAAATACGTGCCGAACCAGTCGGCTAAAAAGCTGCGGGCTACGCAGAAAAACAGTTACGCCATAGCGTTTTATTGGGCGACGGACTTCCGCATCAATTACCTGGCCCGTATTACGCTGGGTATTCAAAAAGAAATTATGCAGCAGAATAAGGTCGTCCACCTGACCGTCGTGCCCTACGAGGTCGACAACCTGAAAAAGCAGATGGAAACGACGCAGAATGAATTTTTTAACGGCATCATCATCGCCAATATGTCTAACGCCGACATGGAATATTTAAACTCCTGCGACATTTCCTATCCCGTCGTCCTGTTCAACAGGGAATCGCCGAAATACAGCAGCGTCACCATGGACAACTACGAAGTCGGGGCCCAGGTCGCCCGCCATTTTCTCGACAAGGGAATCTACGACGCCGGCGTGCTGACCCACGACACGACCTTCCCCATCATGCGCATGTGGATGAAGGGCTTTCTCGACACCTTTGCCGAAGCCGGCCATCCCGTGCCGGAGGAAAATATCGTCCTGTGCGACACGTCGTCTTCCAGCGCTATCGACGCGACGAAGAAGCTCTATGCAGAAAAGCGCCTGCCGAAGGCCATGTTCTGCGAATCCGACGTACTGGCTCACGGCATGCTGTTCGCCTGCCATGAATTAGGCGTCTCCATTCCCGGCGACGTAGAAGTATTTACCATCGGCATCAACATGGCCGAATTCAACGATTACGCCATTCCGTCCTTGTCCCGCATCGATATTCCCATGCGGGAAATCGGCGAAAAATGCCTCCATCTCCTCGTCGACCTCATCGAAAAGAAGACGCCGAATCCGACAGTCGTCTACGCTGAGGGCATTAAAATCATCGGCCAGTCGTCGCCGGAAGCCTAAGGGCCCGGCCGGAGGAGAGGGGATTCCGTTGCGCCGACGCGGCAAACATGGTATACTGAACCTATCTTGGGGGAGTATGGGTTCTGGTGTGCCCTCTGGTCTTCAAAACCAGTATGAGGAGTTAAGAGCTTCTTAGGTAGGTTCGATTCCTACACTTTCCCGCCAACTACCAGACAAGGCAGCCCGCAAAGCCGCCTTGTCTTTTTTAGTATCTAGCCGCTCCGTTTGCCTTTGCAATAGAAGCAGCCCGATAAAAAAGCGAAGACCCGTAGTCGCGGGCTTCGCTGTTTTTACGTTATCCTTCGGCTACGGCCTTGGCAATTTCCGTGCAGATCAGGGGAAATTCGTCGTCCCGCAGCGTCCGTACGGACAGGTACAGCCGGTCTTGCTGCACTCTGGCGACGACGGGGACTTCGGCATGGCGCAGGCGGCGTTCCAATTCTGCCGCCGTCAGGCCTTCCGACGCGACGGCCGCGGCGTACCCCGGCAGCGTATATTCCGGATAGGAACCGCCGCCGACCATGTCGCGGACCGGCACGGTCTGCACCTGCAGGGCCGCGTCGGCAGTCCGCAGCATTTGAGCCAGCATATCGGCCCGCCGCAGGCATTCCTTCTGCGTCCGCGCCAGCATCTGCAGCGCCGGAATAGACCGTATCGCCAGGTCTTCGTCCCGGTACAGCTGCAGCGTCGCCTCCAAGGCGGCCAGGGTCATCTTATCGACCCGCAGGGCCCGCAGCAGCTGGTGTCTTTTCATCGGCTCGATATACTCGGCCTTGCCGACGATAATGCCGGCCTGCGGCCCGCCGAGGAGCTTGTCTCCGCTGAACATGACGACGTCGCAGCCCTGTTTCAGGACTTCCTTTACCGTCGGCTCGTAGGGCAGGCCGAAGCGGCGCATGTCGACGAACAATCCGCTGCCCAGGTCGTTGATGAGGGGCAGGCCCTTGGCGTGGGCCAGCTCGGCCAGCTCTTGGGCGGGCACGCTTTCAGAAAACCCTATGATGCGATAATTGCTCGTATGGACTTTCATAATCGCGCCGGTACCTTCGCCGACGGCCCGGCTGTAGTCCGACAGATGGGTCTTATTGGTCGTCCCGACTTCCCGTATCGTGCCGCCGCTGGCTTCGATGACGTCGGGAATGCGGAACAGGCCGCCGATTTCCACGAGCTCGCCCCGGGAAATAACGACTTCTTTCCCTTTCGTCATCGACGTCAGGGCCAGCAGCACGGCGGCAGCGTTGTTATTGACGACGAGGACGTCCTCCGCTCCGGTCAGCTCTTTGAGCAGCGACTGCAGGTGAGCATAGCGGGAGCCGCGCCGTCCTTCGTCCAGATCGTATTCCAAGTTTGAGTACGACGCGGCGATTTCGCCTACGTGCCGTCCAATGTCTTCACTCAGCACAGACCGGCCCAGATTCGTATGAAGAATCGTCCCCGTCGCGTTGACGACTTTTTTCAGTCGCAGGGATTTCTGCCGGCGGAAATAGGCCAGCACCATGGCATCCAGCTCGTCCTCTGCCGGTACGTCGCTGCGGCGTTCGGCCAAAATATCCCGGCGCAGTCCGGCCAATACGTCCTGTACGGCCTGCTTTATCAGGCTGCGGGACAGGCTTTGTTCCCATTCGGCCAAGGCCGGCCGCTGCAGCAGTACGTCTACCTTGGGAAGCTGCCGCAGCAGCTGTCTCGTATCTTGTTTCATTGCCTCACCTGCTTTCTATGCGGTCTGCGCCGTCGCCAAGGACTCGCCCGCCGTCGGCGCGCCGCGTCACGTGCTGTTCATCCATGTAATCCAGTAATTGAAGGGCCCCTTTGCGCCCGATGCCTAAGAGATCGCGGAAGGCGGCCAGCTCAATGGGCCCCTTTTCCCGCACGTAGCGGCACAGGCGTCGCACGGCGTCGTCATAGGCCCGGCGCGCCACAGCGTATTCCGGCGATAAGATTACGGCCATCTTCCCCCGCATGGCTTCCAGCACGGCCCGGCCATCCGGCCAGGGAGCGATCAAATCGCTGATCTTTACAGGCGTATAGCCCGATTGGATTAAGGCCGCCGTCATGGCGTCGCGGGCCTTTTTCTGCTCCGGCGTAAAGACGACGCGGAACCGGCTGGCCGCTGCGACGGCATCCTCTATGCGGCAGCTCCCGTCTCCTTCCATGAGGCGCAGGATCTCGCCGGCTTCTTTTTCCGACAAGGAACCGCCCAAACGAGAGCGGAACTCGCCGAGGGGCATGCCCGGGCGCAGGGGATATTCCTTGTGATAGGCCAGCAGGAGCTGCACGGCCCGGCCTTTAAGCTTTTGATACGCCTCCCGATGGATATAGCCGGCCGCCGTCTCGTACAGAACGCCCTCTTCCGAAAGGCGGGCTGCAGCTGCGTCCAGTACGGCGGCATCTGCTCCCAAGGCGGCCTGCACGTCGGCCTGACGGGCAAAGGATTTCGCCTTGTGGAGCAGGTAATCGCAGAGCCCTTCGTCGAGGCTGCCGCTGTCCTTCGCTTTTAAGCTCTCCAGCACGGCTTCCTTAAAGCGGCGGTGCTTGCGGGGATTAGCGTCCAGTACTTCGCCGCCGCCTAGGGTGCGCATGGGGGAAAAGGTCCGCAGGATAAATCGATCCCTTGCCTTGACGACGATTTCATCCCCTTCCAGCCGCAGCTGCACAAAGCCTTCCTGTCCGGGAAGAATCGACTCCACGCCCAGGGGGACGGCCCGGACCATGACTTCCTGCGTCCCGACGAGGAGGCGCAGGCGGTCCCACATCTGAATCGGACAGCTCGCTCGCTTCAAGCAGGAAACCTTGGCGTCGATCATTCTCGTCGGCGTCAAATCGCCGGAAGCGCACAGTACGCCGCCGCGGCAAACTTCATCAGTCCCTATATTGGCTAGGTTGAGCGCCGTCCGCTGGCCCGCCTCGGTCTGTCCGACGTTTTGCTCATGAACCTGTATATTCCGGACCCGCACGGCCCGCTTCTCCGGATACAAAAACAGCTCGTCGCCGACGGATACAGCGCCGTCCAGCAGCGTCCCCGTCACGACGGTGCCGAAGCCCTTTACGGAAAAGGCGCGGTCGATATTCAGCCGGGCCGCGCCGTTGGAGCCACGTTCCGCCAGCCCTTCCGTCGTCGCCTGTATCTTGGCGACGAGGTCCGAAAGGCCCCGGCCCGTAAGGGCGTCCGTTTCGACGATGTCAGCGTTGGCAGCTGCCGTATCGGCCAGTTTGGCGCGAATATCCTCCTTGACCAGCTCCAGCATATCTTCGTCGACCGTATCGGCCTTCGTAATGACGACGAGATACTTTTCAATTCCCAGGAGCGTCAAGATATCCATATGCTCGACCGTCTGTGGCATGACTCCTTCATTGGCATCTACGACCAGCAGCACCATGCCCAGTCCGGGCAGGCCGGCGACCATGTTCTTGATAAATCGCTCGTGGCCGGGAACGTCGACGATGCCGGCGCGCGTGCCGTCGGGCAAATCCAAATAGGCAAAGCCCAGGTTAATCGTCAGGCCCCGCCGCTTTTCTTCCTGCGTCGTATCCGTATCGATACCCGTCAGGGCCTTTACCAGGGTCGTCTTGCCATGGTCTACGTGGCCGGCCGTCCCGATGACGACATGTCTTGCCATTTACGCACCGCCTCCCTGTTTTTCATAAGACACCTTCAATCCGTCCCGCACGGCATGATACAAGTTTTCGCAGGAAAGGCCGCATTGCGCCAGCAGCGCCAGCAGCGCCCCTTCCTCCTCCAGGTCGTAGCGCAGGGAAAATCCGCAGCTGGCGTAAATTTTTCCCGGCGTCGGCACGATGCGGGCCTTTATCTGATGCCGCTTAGCTTCCGCCTCGGCCTGCATCGCGTCCTTCGTATTGTAAAACAAAGCGATGCCATACGTTTCCATAGGCCCTCCTACGGCTTGACAATACGGTCGGCCGTCCGCATCAATTCGACGATGCGGTACATATTCGTGATTTCGCCGACAGCGACTTTATCCGTCAGCCCGTAAAAATTGAGGCAGGCGCCGCAGGCGTAAATCGGCACACCCATCTGCGCCAGCTTCTGCAGGTCTTCCAGCGATTCCGAGCCTTCCGTTACCAGGGGCACGCCGCCGTTGTAAAAGACGACGCACTGAGGCAGGACGTCCTGCTCCGTCAGGGTATACAGGAAGGTCTTGAGCAGGCTTTTGCCGAAGGCCTCGTCGCCGACGCCCATGTACGGCGAATTGACGACGACGATATACGAATCGGCGGCCTTCGCCGTTTCGGCTGCTGGAGACGAGACCGCCGCCTGCCCGTTCTTGGCGATGACGACGACGTAGCGATCCGTCGCTTCTTCCGTCAGCGTATACGTGCAGCCCAGCTGATCGGCCAGGCGCTTCAAGTTTTCCGTCGCAATCCGGTTGTCGACAATCGTTTCTACTACATCGTGTTCCTTCAGGGCTTTATGGGTTTGTATTACCGGAAGCGGGCAGGCCTTGCCCGTCATATCGATTTTAAACATGTTGCCATTCCTCCTTATACGATACGTTCTATTTCATCATGTTCCGACAATCTCACGTCTCCATGGCGGCAATATCCTGCAGGGCTCGTACGGCCGCCGCGACGTCGTCTTCCGTCGTAAACCGGGAAAAGGAAAAGCGCACGGCGCCGCGCCGCTCCGTATGGAGCTGCTCGTGCATGAGCGGGGCGCAGTGAAATCCAGACCGCGTCGCCATGCCGTATTGATCCCATAAGATATCGCTGACCAAGGCCGAATCGGCGTCGCCGACATTCAGGGCGTATACGCCGACGCGAGGGCCGGAAAAGTCGCCGTACAGCGTAACGTTCGGCAGGTCCCGAATTCCTTCCGTAAAGATGCGTCCCAGACGATCCTGATGGCGGACTGCCGCCTCTAAGCCTTCGTCAAGCAGCACCTGCACGCCTGCAGCCAGGCCGGCAATCCCGGCGACGTTGGCCGTGCCCGCTTCGAATACGCCTGGAATCTCCTTCGGCTGTTCGCGGGCAAAGGAATGGACGCCGTCGCCTCCCGTAATATACGGCCGCACCTCCGCGTCCTTTCGGATGCAGACGCCGCCCGTTCCTCCCGGCCCATAGAGCGATTTATGGCCCGTAAAGCACAGGGCCGTGACGACGCCGTCGGACAAATCGATAGGATAGGCCCCGGCCGATTGGGACGCATCGACGACGAGCATCAGGGAATGGTTCCGGCAGAAGGCCCTGATGCGTTCCAAGTCCATGACGTTGCCCGTCACGTTCGATGCATGGTTGCACACGACGGCCTTCGTCGACGGCCGCAGCTTCTGTTCCAGTTCATCGTACCGCAGGGCCCCCGTGCCGGCTTCCGAGCCGATAAAATCGACGGCCGTTCCCTGCTGCTCCAGCTGATACAGGGGCCGCAGGACGGCGTTGTGTTCCCATGTCGTCGTCAGGACGTGATCACCCGCTCCGAGCAGCCCTTTCAGCACCATGTTGAGAGCCGCCGTGGAATTATGCGTAAAGGCCACGTCGTACGCCTCGCCGGCATGAAACAGCGTCTTAATCAATTCCTTCGCCTGCAGCACTAACCCGTAGGCTCGCAGCGAATAGGCGTGGGCGCCCCGGGAAGGATTGCCCAGCAGGCCGCCGCTGAGGGCGTCGTACACGGCCTGGGCCACGGCCTGCGGCTTCTGCGCCGTCGTCGCGGCGTTGTCAAAGTAATACATGTCCATCGCTCCTTTCCGCAGAACTCCTAACCGATTTCATTTGTTAAAAAAAGGCAGCTCGCAACGGAGCTGCCTTTTATCTTGCCTGTAGGCGAATTAGAGGCCAAAGCGGGCAAAAATCGTATCGACATGGCTGAGCATCTTATGAACGTCGAAGCAGGCTTCGATGTCTTCGTTGCTCATGAATTTAGCAATATCTTCGTCTTTTTTGAGGTTTTCCAGGAAATCTTCCCCTTCGAGCCAGCGCTTCATGGCGTTGCGCTGTACCCAGCGGTAAGCCTGTTCGCGGACCGCGCCCTTTTCGACGAGGGTGTTGAGAAGAATCGGGCTGTAGATGAGGCCGCCCGTCAGGTTCAGGTCCTGCATCATCTTTTCCGGATATACGATGAGGCGGTCGACGACGCGCGTAAAGGTCTGGAGCATGTAGTCGAGGGCAATGGTGCTGTCCGGCAGGATAACCCGTTCGACAGACGAATGGGAAATATCCCGTTCATGCCAGAGCGCTACGTCTTCCAGGGCCGCCTGGGCGTTGCCGCGGATGACGCGGGCCAGGCCGCACATGCGTTCGCACGTAATAGGATTGCGTTTATGCGGCATGATAGACGAGCCCTTCTGTTTGGGGCTGAAATATTCTTCCGCTTCGCGGACTTCCGTACGCTGGAGGTGGCGGATTTCCGTAGCGAATTTATCGATGGAGCTGGCAATGACGGCCAGCGTCGTCACAAATTCGGCGTGGCGGTCGCGCTGCAGCGTCTGGGACGAAATCGGCGACGCGGCGATGCCCAGGTGTTCGCAGACGTATTTTTCTACGAAGGGATCGACGTCAGCGTAGGTGCCGACAGCGCCGGAAATCTTGCCGACGGCGATCGTTTCCTTGGCTCGTTTCATGCGTTCGATGTTGCGTTCCGTTTCAGCCAGCCAGTTGCAGAGCTTGAGGCCGAAGGTCGTCGCTTCGGCATGGATGCCGTGGGTACGGCCGATGCAGGGCGTATATTTGAATTCAACGGCGCGGCGGCGCAGAACGTCGCGGAAATCTTCCAGATCCTTGATGAGGATATCCGAAGCCTGCTTGAGCATATAGCCCATGGCCGTATCCTTTACGTCTGTCGACGTCAGGCCCAGGTGAACATATTTGCCGGCTTCGCCGATGTTTTCCGAAAGGGTGGAAACAAAGGCGGCAATATCATGATGTGTTTCCGCTTCGATTTCATGGATGCGTTCGACAGAAAACTTCGCTTTTTCGCGAATTTCCTTGGCCGCTTCCTTCGGCACGTTGCCGAGCTCAGCTTGGGCTTCGCTGGCCAGGATTTCTACCTGTTTCAGCGTATCCCATTCGTTGAATTCTGTCCAAATATGACCCATTTCCGGTTTCGTATAGCGTTCAATCACGTTGAATCTCTCCTTTTAAATAGATGCGTATAGTTAATAGCGATTCTAGTTCATTATACACTATCTATCCCCGTGTAGCTAGTTTTATTTCACGCCTTTTTTCCCTAAAACGCGATAATTTTCTACTCGTTTCGTTACTTCTCCAGCATCAGCATATTCTAAAATAAGCATAGACGACTTACGGCTAGACTTTGTTATATCCCGAAAATCACCAAGCGTCATCTTACCGTATTCGCCGATGTAATCGATAATTTTTTTTACAGCTTGATCATATACAGACTTAGCGATAACGTATTCTGGCGTTAAAAAAATAACAGAATCACCGCGAAGCGCTTCAAGAACCGCATCGGCATCTTTCGCCAAAGAAGAAAGATCTTCCACTTTCAACGGAGTGAATCCAGATTTCTCCAGTGTTGTCTCTATAGATTTCTTCACGGCCAACTGTGTTTCGGAAAAAACAACATAAAATTTTGCTGCCGCAACATAGCTGCCTTCCAGCCGGCAATACTGATGTTCTATCATGAGTTGCAAGAATAGGGAAATAACTCTGTCCGATAATAACTTCCGCATGCGAGAACGAGAATCTTCCGTTTGGATATCTCGGTATTTCGGATTTATATGCAGTAAATTTCTCATACGAGACCTAAGTTCTTCAATGGCCATACCTTTGCGCAACGGATATCTTTGATGATACGATAGCAAAAACTGTAAAGTCTGACCACGCATCTTCTTATATACTTCACTATGTATATAACCAAGCGCCGTTTCCTCAATAATTTTTTCCTGGCGTAAATGCTGGACAATAGCCTGAATATGTTCCTCTGCCAAGCCTAAATACGCAGCAATCTTACTAGCAGGAGTAAATACATCACAGGAATTGCGTAGAAAATCGGCAACAATATCTTCCAAATTTCCTTCTTCTTTAATTTTTAGACTTTCCAATACATCTTCTTTAAACCGTCTGTGTTTTTTAGGTGCTGCATCCAGAACCTCGCCGCCGCCAATTGTAAAAATGGGCGAATACGTCCGTAAAATAAACCGATCGCCTTCTTTTATTACAATTGCTTCTTCCAAGCGCAATTGCATAAATCCATCACATCCAGGTTCAATCTGGTCGACACCGAGAGGAACAATACGAGCCATGATTTCTCGTGTCCCAACTAAAAGACGTACTCTATCCCACAGCTCCATTGCAGTCGGAGCACTGCGAAGACACTGTATTTTCGCATCTATCATCCATGTCGGCTGAAGAAACGGCACTTTAGATAGGACATCACCGCGATGAATTTCTTCTACGCTGACGTTAGCCAAGTTCAACGCCGTACGGTGCGGCGCGTCTGCCTGCACAACATTTTGCTCATGAACCTGTATATTACGAATTCGCGTTTTCTTTCCACCGGGATATACGGTTAGTTCATCACCAATGCGTACTGACCCGTCCAACAACGTCCCCGTTACGACGGTACCAAATCCCTTTATGCTGAATACCCTGTCTACATTAAGCCGTGCGTCCCCTTTTTTTGCTTGTTCGGGACGAGTTTCCGCCCAGTCTTGAATCTTTTTTTTCAACAAATCCAAACCCTTACCACTGACCGCATCTGTTTCAATCAGCTCCGCATCAGCTAACGGAGTATTCGCCAGTTGTTCTCGAATATCGGCGATTACCAACGCTTTCATTTCGTCATCAACGGTATCAACCTTGGTCAAAACAAGGAAAAAGTCCTGTATCCCCAAGAGAGTCAATATATCAATATGCTCTTTAGTCTGCGGCATAACGCCTTCTCCAGCATCAATGACCAACAAAACAAGGCTAATACCAGGTAGACCGGCAACCATATTCTTGATAAACCGTTCATGTCCAGGAACGTCGACAATGCCGACACGCTGGCCGTTAGGCAAATCCAGATAAGCAAATCCCAAATTAATCGACAAGCCCCGCATCTTTTCTTCTTTTGTCGTATCTGTTTCAATACCAGTTAAAGCTTTAATCAAGGTAGATTTTCCATGATCGACATGACCAGCTGTCGCTATTACTAGATTTGTCATCACTATGCCTCCACATGCCAAGATTATGATTCTTCTTAAAAAATTGCAACATCCTTTATCCAGAGAATACCTGCTCTATCATGCAATATGAAATTAAGAGATTGCGAATAGTGCAAAACAACAGTGCTTACCTGAATCTTCCAAGTAAGCACTATCGTCTTTCAAATACTCAAAAATAAATAGGATTACTTTTTCAAACCAAAAGCTTAATTTTTGATTTGCCAGCGCATTCTCATCTTTCATACACTAGGCTGCTTCAATCCTTTACGCACATAAGATATGCCAGTATAAATTACGACAACAATAATAATCCATGTTAATAGTTTTAAATCCATATTGATAACAAGATTTGCCGCTACCAATACGCCAACAATACCTGCTAATGTAAAGCAGAGGCTTATTTTCCTTGCATAATCTCCAGCAACAATAAACTCTTTGCCAGCTACAGGCATTAACGCCGCAGCCGACCCCATCATGACAGGAAAAGCAATAATAGGGTCTAACCCCAGCATAAATACCATTACCATACACGGAGCATAGAGTCCACAACCTAAAGTCATGAGCGCTCCAAAAATGCAGTTTAATATAATCGCCAGAATCAACTTACCGCCATCAAGACCCACAGCAGTATTGCCGCTTCCCAAAAAATCCACGATTCCCGTTTGTTTTCCGATCATCAATACTGCAGTTACTAACAAAGCAAAACCCAAATAGGTTTGCACTTTTCGTTCAGGAAGTTTCGGTACAAATCTTCCGCCTACGGCTGCACCAAAAATGGCTGCAAAAATTAAAGAGAATAAGGTAACGGGCTCCACTTCAACGTTGTTTATAAAAATATAGGCTTCCATCATTACCGGAACTGTAAATGAAATATTCAAAATTCCCGGTAAATGACGATCTTGTTTCAATTGTTTGGTTACGTTGAGCAGCATCGTCGATGTCGCAAAACTACCAATTCCAAAGACATCAAAAAAGTCTACGATAAAACCAATGCCTAAATTAATTGGCCAACTACCATATCCTAAATCATGCCGATGGGTATACAAATCTCGAATATAGAAAAATAAAAAATATATGAGTAAAACACCTAATAAACCCAGCAATAATGTAACTATCATCGCGCCTCGCCTCCTACCAAGTCACGTTTATTCTTGCGTATAACTAACTTAATAGCAGCAAGGGCTTTTACCGCATCGATGGTATTGACAGCATTTTCACCTACGATTTCTGTCTCAATTCCTTCAATGGACTTATTAATATCTAAGACTTGACGTGTATATTCATTCGAAACAACAAAATTAGCTTGTTTGCCAATAAACTTTAATCCTACGACGCTAATATTTTTCTGACCAATCTGTTCCATCGTATTCATGAAATCTACATCAGAATTGCCCCATCCATCGGCCGATACAACAGCACCATCGCAATTCATCGCATCTAACCATGCAGCAACGCGTTGACCAACCAAATGCTTCATATAATTATCTTGCGGCGTTCCGACAATAATGATACCGCAAAAATCACATTCAGGATCTGCAGCAAATACCTTAACCAAGGGGTCTTCAAAATAATGCTTGGACGTTTCTTTTGTGGAAGGACCAATACCCATACGAAAATCCCTCCTTATACCATAGCCCGCAACGCGCCGTCCCGATATTCGTTTGGCGTCAATAGCACAGGCATATTATTTATATCAATGATAGAGATACCGCCCTCAAAACCACTCGGTTCTTTTGGGAAACACAAGGTATCGTACATTGCCCCTTGTCCTGCAACTTGCTTTACTAATGCAATCCGCAGTTTTCCTGGATGGGATTCTTCTTTATACACGTAAGTTTCTACAGCGTCTTTTCCATTTAAGGTTTTAAGCTGATTTCGGATTTGCTGAATGTATAAATCAGCTAGAGCAAACATATCTAAACAAAGAGTTCTTGTTAAATTGCAGCCCTTTTTAGCCAACATATCCAACAAAATAACGTAATCATCATATTTAGGTGTGCCAGCCTGGTTCCACTTCATGGTTTCATTTAAAATGCCTTCGCTAGAACCAAACTCATGCATTTGCTCTCCATCACGAATCGCGCCGCATAGGACCACGCATACTCCCGTAAGAGTATGCGTGATGCCTCTGCCAATTGTACCCAATACTTTGGTCGATATGGGAATAACATCCATAATCGTATTTGTTTGGACATCCCGGCACCGCGGCGGTAAAATTCGTATGCTCAGCTGTTCAATGTCCGGGAAATCATATGCAAATTCTGTTGGAACGCTTAATCTTTCATTCTCCAAACGGAAGTTTTTCCCAGCTCGTACTTCTTGCATATGAAAAACCCGTATTTTTAACGCTTCACCCCGCATTTTTCCACCTGCTTTTCAGTTGCTTACGCAATTTGACTACCAATTAAATATGCGCAATATATTCATACGGCAACGGAACAATCTTGCCCGGCGTCTGAATATCTTCCAGCTGTTGCAGCGTATCACGTACAATCCCCAGCTGCATTGGAATGTTATGCGGTTCTCCAGCGTTTGCCCCCATAGGAACACGGGGAGCAACTGCACGAGGCGCGCCGTTCTGTCTTACGACCGGCGGCAATGCGGCGATAATAATAGTAGGAATACCAATTTCTTCAATAGCTCTCTGCACGATCACGGCAGTTCTATGACACGTGCCTCACCCAGCAGTCAGAATGACGCCGTCAACGTCTTCTGCTTTTAACTGTCTTGCAATTTCCGGGCCAGTAATATCGTGGAATGCAGTCTGATCGCCGCCGCCGCCCATAAAACCGTAATGATATGGAGCAGTTTCCTTAATAAAGCCTTCTTTAACCAAATCGTGAAGGCGATCCAAGGGAAACATACAGTTAATGTCTTTGTTAGCGTCAGAGTTATCATAGCCGCCATGAGAAATCATTAAATCCGACGTCGGAGTCTCATCAGGAATAACACGAAAAGATGTGTCACCTGCAAGATTAAAGCGTTTATCCGATTTCAAATGCGCGCCGCAAGCCGATGCCAAGGCAATTCGCATTTCTTTTAAGGGTTTTGTGACAGGCGTGAAAATGGATTTAGGCGTAATAGGCACATAAATCTCAGATTGCAAGCCTTCGAATACAGTTAAACTCATAAGGCTGATTCTCCTCTCATGATTAAGTTTGTGATTTTTTTCGTTCTTCACGCAACCGCTTTTGCCGTTCAATCGATTGAACGTAATGCGGTACTGGTTCTTCATCGAAAACCTCCGGATAGGACATAAGAAAACCGACTTCCTGCCCTACTTTGAGATCGTAATTGGAAATGATCATCCGTTTAGGAATTCTGAGTTGTCCTAAGCGTCCTTTCAAGTCAATAGCAACGCTGCCGTCGTGAACTTCCACAATAACGCCTTCATACATGCATTCGCTCGACGTATATTTCAACTCATGTTCAGTTCCCATGATCCTCATCTCCTTTCCTACGCATCTCTATTCGTCTTCCGGTTCATATTTTTCCAAACGCTTCTTACTCTTCGGCAGTACTTGTTCATTATCTACCAAATCAATCTTGATACCCAGCGTATTTTCAATAATTTCGATGTTATTCTGTTTTACGTTCGGATTCCATTTTCGTTCCGCAGCTTTAATTGTTCCGCCACCCATCAGGGTCTTGAGCATAGCCAACTGGCGAATGGCATCTTCACGGCACAAGGTATTATTTCCTAAAATTTCGTTCTCAATACCCTGTTTTGACTTATTATTATCGCACATGGCCCCCATGTATTTGTTGCCTACAACAAGAGCGCCTTGTACTGCGCAATACGATGCGCCGACAACTTTTACGCCACGTTTGCCAATCTGTTCAATATGCGACGCAAAGTCAACGTGATTGTTGCCAAAACCTTCTGTCGTAACAATTGCTCCATCTACGCCCAAACATTCTACTGTCTGTCCTACACGGCTGGAAACATAGAACTTATCGGAATTGGCCTGCGGCGAACCGACGAGCATTACGCCAACTAAGTCGATTTCTTCATCCTGCATCGCTTCATGCACGAGGGGTTCGCGCCAGTAATGACGGGACATTTCTTTCGAGGCCGGCCCAATGCATGTAAGTGCATGAATAGCGCCGTCGACAAGTTCGAGCGGATTCAGCATTACTGGCATATTTCCAAGGTCGACGTTCGGTTTTGCTCCGAGCGTGCCTACCGGTTCTGCCGGCAGGATCAAGTTATCATGCATGGCGCCTTGACCCATGATTTCTTTAACAATAACGACCTTAGGCTTGCCTGGATGACGATACTGAACGATTTCTTCTTTTTCGACGACAAGCGATTCATCAGCTTTTTTAATAGCCTTACGAATTTCTTCACAAATATAATCAGAAGCACGGTGTGCTGCCAGAGGTCCCGGACGTTCCATGTTGGAATGCGCTGCAATTGTAACATTCGTCCGGATAAAGATTTCGCCTTTATCCGGAGAGCCAGGCCGCCCCCACATGATATTGCGATCCATTTCACCTTCGCTGGAACCAAATTCGCCAATTTGTACGCCGTTATGATCGGTACCCGTTACCATAAAAATGACGCCGTCGAGGACACGAGTAACGCCTTCGCCGATTTCACCTTCCATTTTCGCAGCAATCGGCTGTACATCCATAATCGTATTGCTGTATTCACCATAACGATCTGGCGTGATGATATCCAGTTCAAGTTTTTCTACTAATTCCTGGGAATCGGCAGCTTCTTCGCAAATGCCGTTTTTACGTATCGTCAGCGTTGTGCCTTCGATTTTCGTTTCATCCCCGAATACAACCGTTTCAATCTTCAAGTGATCATGACGAAGCTCCCGAACTTTAACGGTTTCTTCTTTTACCGGTACTTTGTCTACCGGCGTTTGCGCTTCTTCCCCGGCGGATACAGGCGCTACTGCAACACTGGGTTCAACAGCAGCGGCTGTTCCTATGCCGCCTACACCGATAGGAAACTCTAAATCAATGCCCTTGCCTTCGGTAATGTGAATTCTTACCGTACCGTTAGCAGTTACCATTGGTACGTTGTTAACTGCTGCTCCGGAAACAGCTTCTGCTGCAATGTTTTCTACAACTGGAGCAGGCGCTTTTGCCAGATCAGAATCATCTGTAGTCTGCACGCCTTTTACCAAGTCAGGTGTCAAAGGCACGAGAGAATCAACTGTTTTTGTCAGAGTTGCCCCTAAAACTTGTTCAATTTTCAAAACGTTATCTGGAATCGCAAGCAATCCAGAATCTTCCAAATCGGGGAAAATATTAGGATCTTCCAGATTGGAAGCTTGTAATACTGTGCCAGCTTCGGCACGGCAGCATAATACTGCAGGGTCTTTAGCGTGTTCTTTCGCCGTTTCAGCTGTAATCGACATATTCTTTCCTCCTAATCATTTGATACATTGACCAACTAATGACAAGCTATTTAGTAGGAAGTTTTCGATACAGCCTATGACCATCGGCCCGCAGTACGTGGTCTGTATGATGATAAACCGGAACTCCTAACCTAGGAGCTACACCCATAACGGTGTTTGTTCATTCCGAGCAAGTCCCGACTAGTACCACCTGCGCTCCCGCTTTCTTGAGCGCAATGACCTTTTCTGCCTGCCCCGGGCACACGCCCGGCAAGCCACACCTGTATCGTCCATTGACTTCAACCATGCGCTTGCACATTTCTTTGGCAACTACGGTTGCACCCATACTTTCAGCAATTTGCGTCAGTCGTTCTTCCGATCCGCCGCATTCGCAAATCAAAATACCGACATCCCGTTTTTCCTGTGGGAAAGGCATCGCTACTAAGAAACCGCCCGTCGTTTTCGTTACCGGCGTGTCTTCCGTTCCCGGACGGCCCATCTGCGGTCCGCCGACGACAATTTCGCCGCGAGGTTCCACATATCCGCCAGCCCGCTGCAATAATTCATTTGCTGGAGTACCGATCGGTACATTTACGAAAACCGACTCTTTCTGCTTCACGCGTCCCGAGATGGTTAAATCCTTATCGATAACCGGTTTACGCAGCTCTATCGCCTCTACGATATGCTTTATAGTTTCCACGTTATCAATGCACGCACCTACGGTTCCCGGAAGTTGTCCCGGCTCCAAAACAATACCTAATACTTCCCGAACAATAACGCGTTCATCTCCTGCTGGATACATATCCGGCAGCCGGAATATGTCAATGTTAGGCTCAGCTTTCGTCGCTTTGATAAGCGCTAAGACCGCTTTTTTATGTTTTGGTTTAATTGCAATGTATCCCTTGGGCGCTCCCGTTATTTCCATACAATATTTAATGCCGCGAACGAGCTGTTCCGCATGATGCTCTATCTGGTAAATATTATGCGCCAACAGCGGTTCGCATTCAGCTGCGTTTGCAATAAATACACCTTCTGGAATTTTAGTTTTCAGCTTCACCGCCGTCGGAAATCCAGCGCCGCCAGCACCTACAACACCGGCTGCTTCGATTGCTTCCAGTTTTTCAGCACATTCAGGAATGGGTACATACGTTGAAAAATCCTGTTTCTCTGCGGGATGAATGACAATCTGCGTTTCCGTCACTTCAGTAATTATTCCAGAATAACTGGCATGGAGATTCGCTCCCAACCCGGACGGTTTCGCAATAAGTTGTCCCCGTTCTACGCTGTCGCCTACCTTTACTAAAGGTAAGCATGCCCCTCCTACATGTTGTTTTAATGGCAATACAACTTTGTTCATTTTTTCACCTCCTCTCTTGGACTGTGCCTTCATTATGATGCAAAAGAGTCTTGAAAACTACAGCAAAACTTGACAATTATTTGAATATGTATATTCAAACAATAATTCCTCTTTCCTTTTTGTTTCAAAATGATAGAATAATGATTAAAGTATATCTTATTGTCATCAAAATTATTTAGGAGGAGAAACTATATGGAACTATTATCGTACGCAGCAACGCTAAAAGCCTTGCTGCACTTTACGGAAACTCCTTCAACGCAACTTGCCAAATATGTTGAATACGACATATCATATATCAGCAAATGGACGAACGGCGTTAAGTTGCCTTCTTCACGTTCTATTGATGAAATCAATACTAAAATGGGGCGCTACTTTGCAAAATTGATTATAGAACATCATAGGGAATCAGAATTCTGTTCCAGATTTGCTCTGCGCAATTCAGACGATTTGGCATTCGAAATCAGTCAACATTTGAACGCCGCTTACCGTAATTCTATTCAAAAATCAACACCGCTCATTGAATCAATGCCCCATACAGTCCTCATGACGTCCGGACAAAATATGGGACAATTATTATGTAATTTATTAAATCAAAAAGACATTTCTATCTCGGAACCACAAGAATTAATTTTTTATAACGATTTTTGTATGCTCTGCGACGTAGATTTTTGGTCTGGACTGCAAGATATTTCTCTTGACATGCCGCTAAATGTATACATTGGCCTGAACTTACATCGTATCGCCGAAACACCAAATTATCTTGGCCAGTTATATACTACCCTCAATAAATATATTTCCTGGGATGTCACTATATTTCCGATAGAAAGCACCCAAAGCAATAATTTTATCCTTTACAAAAATAAATTTATGCTTCAGTATACATTTCTTCCAAATAAAGATATACTCTGCACCTGTATTGAAAACGCCGCAATTCTTCAATCTGTATATGAAAAATGCGCTATCGAAAAATTAAAGCAAGCGTCTTTGCTTCACAGTGTAAAAACCTTTTGGCAATTTGATCCCGGATATCGGATGTCTTTTTATTCTACGAAAACTTTTTTCTTTTTCCTGACAAATGGCATGGAATATTTATTGCCGCAAGAAGTATTTGACAATCTGCAAAAACAACTACCTACAGAAGAAAAATTTATTATTGAACAACTCCGAACCACTTGGAATGAAATCGTCAATACATCCCAACTGCATATCGTGCTTCCATTCTCTTCGCTTATGGAATATTTAGAAACCGGTTATATTGACTTAACAGAATTTCAATATCGTTTAAGCGCCTCTGAACGCTATGCTCACATCCAATACGTTTTAAAGCAGCTTGAAAGAAATACGTCTATTTCCATTGGCATCCTCACCTCATCGCCGAACACTATTCACAGCGAAAAAGGCAATTTATCCTTCTATTCAAATTACAAAACTAGTTTTTTCAAGAAAAATTCCCGTGTTATTCCAGTCGGACAGAATACATTTTATATGATCGACGATTCGCATCTTAATCAATTATTTTTAAATTTCTTCCAACAGTTGACACAAACTCCACAATATCATGAATATAACAGAGATGAGCTAACGCAAAAATACGAATTATATAAGCCGTTTATTGATAAAATATTAAATTTATCCTCATCCCGACTCTCCGACACTGCTATCTACCACTAGGAACCCTCATTTATACAGCTAAAACTTGAATCTTATTTGAATATTTTTGGAAAACGTCTGTCACTTGGCAGCATATTTTTCGCATGATATACTAAAAGCGTCCTGGGAAGGGATGGGTTCTGGTGTTCCCTCTAGTCTTCAAAACTAGCATGAGAAGTTAACAACTCCTTAGGTGGGTTCGATTCCCACACCTTCTCGCCAAAAAACAACGGCCCGGAAAAAGCAAACGTTTTTTCCGGGCCGTTGTTTTTTCATGTACGTATTACTATTACTCCACAATAATTGCCGCATCATCTTTTTTCGTAACGTAGCCAATATATCTAACGCAAGGCAAGTGCTGCGTTAACGATTGATACAATTTTTCCGCATCCTTTTCAGCAACGGCAATCAGGAGTCCTCCTGACGTCTGAGGATCATAAAAAATATCCATTGTTGGGACATCTATATTGCCAACAATCCTGACATGTTTTTCAGCAAAAGCTCGATTGCGGTATGCCCCAGCAGGTACAAACCCCATAGAAGCCATATCATGCGCTTCCCGATAATACGGTACCTCCTCCGCCAGAATATGTATCGTTGTCTCGCTACCTCGGGCCATCTCATATGCATGCCCTAATAGTCCAAATCCAGTTACATCAGTACAACTATGAATATCATATGACAACATAATTTGACAAGCCGTCTTATTCAGCTGAGCCATCTGTTCATATAAGTTATGCAGCAGCATTTTATCCAATAGTCCGCCTTTCGCCGCCGTCATGAGAATTCCAACCCCCAACGGCTTTGTCAAAAGCAGAACATCGCCTTCATACGAAGAAGAGTTACGTAAAAGTTTCTTCGGATGCACAAACCCTGTAACAGATAAACCGTATTTCGGTTCTTTGTCTTCTATCGTATGTCCTCCAGTGATCAGAACGCCCGCTTCATACGCCTTATCATAGCCACCTTGTAAAATAGCGCGCACGGCATCCTTACTCATTTCCGAATTAATGCACATGATATTCATAGCAAGTTTGGGCATCGCACCCATAGCGTACACATCGCTAAGAGCATTTGCTGCCGCAATTTGTCCAAACAAAAACGGATCATCTACAATAGGTGGAAAAAAGTCAACGGTCTGCACCAAAGCAAGTTCATCGTTTACAACATATACTGAGGCATCATCGCTTTTATCATATCCAACAATGAGACGTTCATCATATCGTGTCGGAATACCTTCCAACAGCTGCGCCAGTTCCCCAGCGCCTATTTTTGCGCCTCACCCTGAGCAAGAAGCCATGTTCATTAATGCAATAATATCCGTCATACTTTCACCTCTCCTTAAACTTTAGATTGATATATACGTTCATATCCATTCGCAGTTTCACGCACAATCTGCTCGAGTTCATCGTCTACTATTATATCGGAAAAAGAAAATTCTCCCGAAACGGAAAACCGAACGCAAGTGCCGCATGATGAACTAAGGCGGCGCGGCACAGGCATTAATTGAGGGGAATTAATGTTGGCCGACTCTTTTTTAAAACGAATCGCTCCAAAATGTGAATAAAATGTAGCAATGTAATACATAAAGTCGCTCCTACTCTTTAGTAAGATGGATAACGTAATCTCCGTTTTCCTGATAGTATTCCACGGTATATCCTTGGTGCGATGCAAAGCGGCTTATGTTTTCCAAGGATGTCCGATTATCTACTATGATCTCATATGAAGGCCCTTTCTCTATCATAGCTTTTCGCAACATAATTACAGGCTCAGGACAAGAAAATCCCCTTGCATCTATCATCGTCACATCACTTTCCTCTCTGTACGTAATATGTATTAAAAATTGCAATAATAAAAACTATGACAATCCCTACGATAACCCCTATTTTTCCATTCAAAGTAGGGCCGGCTCCTGATGAGGCCATGGAAAAATTATGAGCAAATGCAGCGCCGCAAGCCAATCCTAATACGGTAATTGCCGAATCGGTATTTCCTTCGCCCGCTAAGATCAATTGACGCAGCGGGCATCCGCCTAAAAGCACACACCCAAAACCGACCAACAACATACCTAGAAAATTCCATAATCCATCGGTATGAGCTATTGGCTGACCTGAAAAGCCGGGATTAAAATTACCAAAAAAGATATTAACAATACATGCTGAAACAAATACCGCCAAAAAGCCTAACAACAATTTCCATTCACGGAATAAAATTATATCCCGAATACCTCCAACCATACACAATCGCGTCTTCTGTGCTAACGCTCCTACGATCATTCCTGCCGCTAAAGATATCCATACAGGCGCATGTTGGGCGCCTGGACCGCCTCCAGACTTTGTGAAGAAAATAACAATGGGTGCTGCAAAAAGAAGTCCCAATAATACAAGCTGCGTCACTGGCATTATCATGCCTTCTAACGGAGTTAAACTGTATGTCCGTTTCAAAGAATATCCGTGATTCAAAAAATATACTCCTACACCGATTCCCGTCGCAAATCCAAACAAACCAAACAAGGCGTTCCAGTCACCGCCAGCCAAGCGTAATATCATGCGAAAAGGACATCCTAAAAACATGAGACAGCCAATCATAACAAAAAAACCTAATATAAATCGAGTTAAGGGAGATGAACCGCCCTTGGCGGCATGCTCATGGCGAATAAAAGATACTCCAAAAGCGCCCAACAAAACGCCTATAATCTCAGGCCGGATATATTGAACGGCAGAGGCTCTATGCAGCCCTAATCCGCCAACAATATCTCTAATAAAGCAGGCAATACAAAAGCCCATATTTGCCGGATTTCCCGCCAGCACAAGCCCTCCCGCAATTCCGCCTATAACAAGTCCAGCTAACACAATATTTAACTTTTCACAAGATTCGTTCATGCAAAATATTCCTCCTTAAAATCGATATATTTATCTCACGTGAGTTTTCAGCTAAATTATATCGTATATTTATCGACTCTTAAATACCAAACAGAATTACAGCAAGATTTGAAGCCATTGAAAAATTTCTTCATTTTATTGACGTAATTGGCATTAATTTGAAATTATTTTATATTTCATTGACCTTGCTGATTATATAATGATACATTGTTTGTAATATATATGTATCGAGGAGGTTTATATTAATGAAACAAATATATCTGGACAATGCTTGTACCACCTTCCCCAAACCACCTTCAGTTCCTGCTTCGATAGCTGAGTTTATTTCAAACTGCGGAGTCAATATCAATCGCGGTTCTTATGCGCCAGCCTATGACATTGAAGAAATTGTATACACTACACGCAAATGGTTATGTGAATTATTTCATTTTTCAGAATATAAAAATGTCATTTTTACGCAAAACGTAACAATGAGTTTAAATATGGTCATCAAAGGATTACTTAAACCAGGGGACCATGTTCTAATATCTTCTATGGAACATAACGCTGTCGTTCGGCCGCTCGTTCAATTGCAACGTGAGAATATAAAGTTTAACCTTATCCCTTGTTCTGTTGATGGAGAATTGTGTACAGAAGAAATACATAAGTTGATTCAACCTAATACTCGCGCTATTATTATGACGCATGCATCTAATGTCTGTGGAACCATTATGCCGCTAAAGAAAGTAGGAGAAATATGTCGTCAATACGAATTATTGTTCATCGTCGATAGCGCGCAAACTGCCGGGGTCCTGCCCATCAATATGGACGAGATGAACATCGATGTACTATGTTTTACCGGCCACAAAGGTCTTCTTGGACCGCAAGGAATTGGTGGATTTCTCGTAAAAACACCAATTGCCGATACCATGCTTCCTTTAATTTGTGGAGGAACTGGCAGCGTGTCTCATTTAGAAACAATGCCGGAATTTCTTCCTGATAAGTTTGAAGCCGGAACATTAAATCTACCTGGAATTATTGGTCTTCACGCCGCACTACGTTACTTGAAAGAAAAAGGAACTGCGACGATATATAAAAAAGAGCTAGACCTGACAAGTCACTTCTTGAAAGGTTTATCCACATTATCCGATACACTGCACGTCACAGGTAAATCAGACTGTACAAACCGTACAGCCGTCGTATCTATTACGTCGACGAAAAAAGACAACGCCGAGGTTGCATTCCAGTTAGAATCTGAATACGGTATCTTAACCCGCGTAGGCCTACACTGCGCTCCAGTAGCACACAAGACCTTAGGAACATATCCCAATGGAACAATTCGATTTTCCTTTAGTCACTATAATACGCTAACAGAAATAGACGCAGCACTTGAAGCACTGCGTCGCATCAGCAAATAAACCATCGTACAAAGGCGAATTGTCAAGCTAAGTGCAACTTTTTAGAGTAATGTACTTCGTATGGCGTTTTGTATCCTAAACATTTTCGGGGACGGCGATTTAGTTCTGCAAAAACAGCTTGCACATAGGCTTCTGGAACGAGTGTGATGTCCGTCCCTTTCGGGAAATACTCTCGGACTAGGCCATTGGTATTTTCGTTGCTTCCCCGCTGCCAGGGCTGATGCGGCGGCGGGAAATAAAACGGCACGCCGTTCAAGGCCTC